>JAQWCA010000272.1 GCA_028706065.1 Tepidanaerobacteraceae bacterium | reverse complement strand
TGCTTACAACCATTTTGGAATATATTACAGGATATGTGTTGGAGACGTTCCTCAATGTGAAAGCTTGGGATTACAGGAATGAATTTTGTAACCTGAAGGGACGGGTTTGCTTGAAGTTCTCGATATTTTGGGGACTACTTGGGTGCTTTGTGATTTATGGATTACACCCGATGGTAGTACAGTATGTGAATGAAGCAAACGAAGACATGAAAATGCTTGTGTCGTTCATGCTTCTTGGGTGCGTTTTGGTTGATACGGCAAAATCTGTACTTTCAAGAATTGATTTAATAAATCAATTAAAAGCTCATGCAGGTGTTAGCTTGCCACTTCACTTATTTAAAATTTAATTTGCCATCAAGCTGCTCAAATGATTAGGCAGTGAGAAAAAATAGAAAAGTAAAGAAGGAGCTGAAAAGTTATGCAAGTTAAACCGTTAGGAACAAGAGTTCTGCTTAAGGAAGTAGAAACACAGGAGACCACAAAGAGCGGCATTGTTCTGCCCTCAAACGCTAAGGAAAAGCCATATATGGCAGAAGTGGTCGAAGTAGGTCCCGGAGAGATAAAGGACGGTAATGAGATCAAAATGCAAGTAAAAAAAGGGGACAAGGTACTCTACAGCCGATATGCGGGTACTGAAATAAAACTGGATGGCCAAAAATACCTAATAGTAAAACAAGAAGATATTTTAGCGATCATAGATTAAAGGAAGGTGGACAGATATGGCATCAAAAATCATAGCATTTGATATCAATGCTAGAAAATCGATCGAAAACGGAGTAAATCAACTGGCGGATGCCGTTAAAATTACACTTGGGCCTAAAGGAAGAAACGTAATATTGGAAAAGAAATTCGGTTCTCCTACCATTACAAATGACGGTGTAACCATAGCAAAGGAAATTGAGCTTGAAGATCCCTATGAAAACATGGGAGCCCAGCTTGTGAAGGAAGTTGCCAGCAAAACAAATGATGTTGCCGGAGACGGTACGACTACGGCAACACTGCTCGCCCAGGCGATTGTTAGGGAAGGCATGAAAAACATAGCTGCGGGAGCAAATCCAATAATATTAAAAAGAGGTATAGAGAAGGCTACTGACAAGGTAGTTGAGGTGATAAAGGGTAATAGTCAGAAAATAAAAGGCAAGCATGATATGGCTTTTGTAGCTACCATCTCCTCCGGGGATGAGACAATCGGTAATCTGGTTGCCGATGCCATGGAAAAGGTAACAGCGGAAGGTGTTATCACCGTTGAAGAGAACAAAGCTTCCGATACTATTATAGAGGTAGTTGAAGGAATGCAGTTTGACAGAGGTTATATCTCCCCCTATATGGTTACGGACAACGATAAAATGGAAGCTGTATTGGAAGACCCATATATTTTGATTACCGATAAGAAGGTAAGTAATGCCCAGGATCTGTTGCCTGCCCTTGAATTGATAGTAAAGAATGGCGAGAAGATGCTTTTGATTGCAGAGGACGTAGAAGGGGACGCTTTAGCTACCCTTGTAGTAAACAAATTAAGGGGCACTTTCACCTGTGTAGCTGTAAAAGCTCCGGGGTTTGGCGACAGACGCAAGGAAATGCTTCGTGATATTGCTGTTCTGACAGGCGGACAGGTCGTATCCGAAGAAGTGGGCATGGACATAAAGGATGTTAAGCTTGAATGGTTCGGCAAGGCCAAATCAATAAAAATACAGAAGGAAAATACCGTAATAGTTAGTGGTGCAGGGAAACAGAAAGAAATAAAAGACAGGGTTGAATCTATTAAAAAGCAGATAGAGCTTACTACCTCAAGTTACGACAGGGAAAAACTCAACGAAAGGCTGGCAAAGCTGGCTGGCGGCGTAGCGGTAATCCGTGTCGGGGCTGCAACCGAAACGGAAATGAAGGAAAAGAAATACAGGGTCGAGGATGCTCTAAATGCAACCAGGGCAGCTGTAGAGGAAGGAATTGTCCCTGGCGGCGGTACAGCCTATATCAATGCTGTGCCAGAGGTGGCAAAGTTGGTGGATACCCTTCATGGAGACGAAAGGACGGGAGCTTTAATTATTTTGAAGGCATTGGAGGAGCCTCTCCGTCAAATTGCCATCAATGCAGGTATTGATGGTTCAGTTATTGTTGAGAAGGTAAAGAACAGTGAAAAAGGAATTGGCTATGATGCAGCAAAAGAAGAGTATGTGGATATGTTTGAAGCGGGGATTATCGACCCTGTAAAAGTGACCCGCTCTGCTCTCCAGAATGCAGCTTCGGTAGCAGCCATGGTCCTGACCACAGAAAGTGCTGTGGCTGAAAAGCCAGAGAAAAAGAAGGCTCCGCCTATGCCAGCAGGGGACATGGACTATTAAAATAAGGCAAAAGGAAGTATCCTTTTCGCCATTCATATAGGGTAAAAGGGAGTCAACCTTGTCCAGCAGGGTCCCCCAAAGACTCCCTTTTTCTCAATATAAATCGCCTTCATTTCTGAAGACAAAAAGGAGGCACAACAGATGAGTGAATCTGTCATTTGTGCAGTAGAAAGGGCTGAAAAGCCCAATAAGGTGAGAAAACAGGGTTTTATCCCTGGCGTTGTCTACGGGAAAGATATTAAATCCACAAGTATAAAACTGGATCAGAAAGAGTATAAAAAATTGTTGCAGGGACATGCGAAAAATACTAAAGTCAGGGTGAAACTCGGAAATGAGGTAAAGCACTGTATCATAAAAGAAGTCCAGAAAGATTCCGTCAATGGGCAAATCCTTCATGTTGAACTACAGACCATTCATAGCGATGATATAATCCGATTAAAAGTGCCTATCGTTTTTCATGGAAAAGAAAAATTGGCGATAAAGCAGCAATTGCTGCAGGAGCTTATTCCTGAAGTGGAGATTATGGGAAAAGTCGCTGATATGCCAGAGTTTGTATGTATTGATGTTGGAAACAGAAAGTTAGGCGATAAAATTACTGTCAAGGATATTCAGATCGGGAATGGTATAAAGATTATAGACGATGAAAGTGAAATCCTTGCGGTTATAACTGCAATAAAAGAGTATAGTGAAGCAAGCTGATAGTATAGACGGCTGTGGGATTAAAGTTCCACAGCCTCTACTTTAAGCTCTCATTTTATATTGGGACAGTTACATTTTGGAGGTGATGTAATGGAAAAGGGCCTATTATCAATAG
>JAQWCA010000271.1 GCA_028706065.1 Tepidanaerobacteraceae bacterium | reverse complement strand
TGGAAAGAGCTATATCAGCTATAACATCGGTGGATATGTTTTCACCCAAAGCTTTGGCCGTGGCAAGACAGGCAGCCGTTATGTCCGCCGTGCTGGAGGAAAGCCCCACAGCATAAGGGATGTTGGAATTTATCGAGACATGAAGGTTTAAATCTTCCATCCCAAAATACATCAGGGTTTTTTCTATGGCTTGAATTGCCTTGATGTGCTTATGTTCACTGCGATCAAGACGTTTATCTATATTATCATCTAAGCGAACCGTTACTTGGGTATAAAGTGCTATGGGACATGTCACTAGAAAATTACAATCATTGATCATTCCCTGCACAATTTCCCCACAGCTAGCAGGACAGACGGCTTTCCCCCACAAAAGTCTCATCCTTCCCAAAATCCCTATTTCAGTTTCATGGGCAATCCGGAGACCATGAACAATACCTCATCAGTGGCAGCTGCCACTATCTGGTTGACTTCACCCAGCAAATCCCTGTACAAACGGCCCAATGGATACTCGGGCACTAAACCCAGGCCCACTTCGTTGGATACGATTATAAAGGATTGTTGCATTCTTTTCATTTCATCCACCATTGCCTCAACTTCTTCCAAAAGGTCTGCTCTTAAATCATCCCAGGTCTTTGAGTCCTTTGCCTTCTCCAATGGCAGCCAGTTTGAAACCAAAAGGGCCATGCAATCAATTAAAACAGTGTCATGACCATCATATTTTTTATCTGTTCTAATTTTTTTAAGCACCTTGGATAAGTATCGAGGTTCTTCCACAGTTGTCCAGTTGTCGGGTCTTCTCTTTTTATGAATTCTTATTCTGTGAGCCATTTCGTCATCCAGAGCCTGAGCAGTAGCTATGTAGATTACATTGTGGCCTTTTTTTAAAGCCTCTTTTTCAGCAAATCGGCTTTTTCCGCTCCTGGCTCCTCCGGTAATAAAAATAGATTTCATCTTCCTTCTCCTCTTTTTTAAATCCTATAATCCTTATTTTTTTTCTTAAATAACAAATAAATGAAAAAGGGACCGCCGAACAATGCTGTCAATATACCTACCGGCAGTTCCGTGGGTGCTATTATTACTCGGGAAAGAGTATCTGCCAACATCAAATATAATCCGCCAATAAGAGCCGAAAGGGGAAACAACTGCCTGTAATCTGGTCCGATGATGACTCGAGTAATATGTGGAATAATCAATCCCACAAACCCAATTACACCGCTAACGGCCACTGCAGATGCAGTAAGTAACGAGGCTGCGGCCAGAGTCACTTTTTTCACCCTCTCCGTATCCACTCCGGTGAAAAAAGCGGTTTCTTCTCCCAACTGTAGTATATTCAAGGACCTTAGGTTCCAATATGCCAGAATAAAACCGGCAATACCATAGGGTAAGTTAAGGCGAACTTCGTTCCATCCCTGGGAAGAAAAACTCCCCAATAACCAAAAATATATTTGGTGAAGATTATCATCACTGAAATACATAAAAAAGGAGACTAAGGCGGAAATAAAACTACTGACAGCTACACCCGAAAGAAGCAGTGTGAAGGAATACGTTCGCCCACCGATACTGGCAAGGCTGTAGACTAATAATATAGTCCCTGCCGCGCCTATAAAAGCAAAAAATGGTATTGAACCTATTCCTAAAATCCTCAAGCCGGGAAAAAACAGAATACCCAACGATGCACCCAGCGATGCCCCGGCTGAAGCCCCTATTATATAGGGATCAGCCATGGGGTTTCTAAAAACCCCCTGGTATATAACCCCTGCTGCAGAAAGCTCAGATCCCACTAGAAACGCCAGTATGATTCTAGGAAATCGGAATTGTAACACGATTGCTTCATCGCTAATTGACCAGTTTTCAGATATCTTGCCGGCTAAATACGGCAATCGATTAAAAAGTATTTTGAAAACCATGCTCGGCGGAATACTTACAGATCCAACACCTAAGGCCAAAACACCACCGATAACTATTCCTATTACGACAAAAGCATATATCCTATAATTTTTAATTTTTTTTAATGAATTACCGGTCATGGAGCCCTCTCCTTTTAAACAAAGCTGAGCAACGGGTATTATCAGACATCCGTCAATATCGCTTTAACCGTTATTTGAACAATTCCGGATGTATTATATTGACAAACTGCTCAAGACCGTCAATCAGTCTGGGGGTAGCTCTTTGAACTATGTTTTCATCAACATATATGACTTTTTTCTCCTTTATTGCATTGATACTTTCCCAGCCTTGACGCTCAAGAATGTCCTCTATAGACTGATTGCTGGAACCGTGGTGTGAAAAAATGATAATATCCGGATTTTTTGCAACAATCATTTCCTGGCTGTACTGGGGATAAGCCTTTTTTGCATCTCTGGCTATGTTTTCACCACCGGCTCTTTGTATTATATCATCAACAAAGGTTCCGGGACCAGTGGTGGTAATAGGTGACGGCCATAACTCATAGTAAATCTTCGGCCGTTCATCCTTTGTAAGTTTTGATATCATATCCTCTACATTTTTCATTCTTTCTTTTAAGTTATTAACCAAAGTCAATGCCACATCATCCTGTCCTGTAGCCTTCCCAATGATTTCTATACTGGCGAATATGCCGTTAAAGTCTTTGGGGTCAAGAACCACTGATACAATATTCAGCTTTTTTAATTCTTCTATTGGCTTTTGGTGAATATCATTGGCTAAGATCAGATCCGGTTTAAATGATACTATCTTTTCGATATTAGGTTCCGAAAATCCTCCAATCTTTTCTTTGCCCTTAGCTGCTTCAGGATAATCGCAATAATCGGTAACACCTACAATTTTACCTTCAAGGCCTAAGGCAAATAGTATTTCCGTATTGCTCGGTGCCAGTGAAACTATTCTTTCCGGTAACTTTTCAATGGTTACTTCTCTTCCCATTTGATCTGTCAATGTCATAGGAAATGGCCCATTAGCCACGTTTTTGGTGTCATCTTGTTCCGGTGTTTTAGGTTCGTTTTTACAGCCAACTGTTAATAAAATAATCAACACAACAACTAAAACTAAATATATAACTTTTAATCGATTCTTCATTTTCATTCTTACCCCTTTTTACATATTAAAATAACCCGGCCTCTTTTGGGAAAACCGGTTTGTCACCGTGTCACAGTACACCCCCTTTCTTCCGAAGGCTAGTACTTCAT
>JAQWCA010000031.1 GCA_028706065.1 Tepidanaerobacteraceae bacterium | reverse complement strand
AAGTTGACTTTTCCATATTTTTTGGCTTCCAAATAGGCTTTTTCTGACCATGCACCGGTTACGATATAGTTAGCAACACCGTTTCTCATAAGATTCATAGGGATCATTGCAAACTGTAACGTAGCACCACCCTGAATGAACAATACCTTATAATTATCAGGAATATTCATAAGTTCACGCAAATCCGCTTCAGCCTCGTCGATAATGGTTTGGAAAACCTTAGAGCGGTGTGACATTTCCATAACACTCATGCCACTTCCTCTGTAATTTAATACTTCATTAGCAATCTCTTCCAGCACCGTGGTGGGCATAATGGCTGGACCTGCAGAAAAATTATAAACTCTGTTGTAATCCATTTATAACACTCCAATCCTTTCTACTTATTTTACTCTTCTATCAAATGTTGAAGTAGGCAACAAAATGTTTGGGAAATACTTTTACGGCGGTAGCTGCCTCATCGGGAATCTAGGGTTACAAGGTAGAGCTATGGCAATAACCGACACCCGAGGGGCCGGCGCAAGACGTAATGTTGCCAACACAGCCGTCGTTTTGCCTGCACCGGTTTCTCCTGCTTATCATTTGCCTGTATTTCAGTTTTAAATCGATTCCAATGCCGTCCTTGTCTCATATCCAGACCACGGGGGTTACAATTCCCGGTTAATTGGTGCCTTTAAGGCAAAAGTATAGCTTTATATATTCTATAATGATTTTACTTTTCCCTCTTTTTTTATATAATAAAACCTCGTCCATAATATTTCTCGGCAAACCTTGGAAATATACTCGTTTTTTCGAAGGCTTATGATCTGGTAATCCAGTTTTTTTGTGCGTAAGACTTCGCGAAGTTCTTCAAGAGTAAGATAGTATATATCTTCTTTTTCATGAATAACTTTGGCTTTAACAAGTTGTTCGGCTTCTTTCAGTAAAGCCTGCTTATAAACAAAGTAGCGATTAATCATGCCGTATTTTGGATATTCACGGTAACCGATGAAATTCCGGATTAGGCTGATCATTTGTTTTGTCTGTTTGGCTTTTTGCTTGCCATCCGGTAATTGCTCCAATCGATCTAATAACTCTTGTTCTTTTTTCAAAGCTTCATGTCGTCCTTGCTCAAATATCCGATTGCTAGCATTTGGCTCAAAATTTTTGATGTTATTGAGAATCATGGAGACAAGTGTAGTTGGTTTTTCACTCCATCGAGTTTTTGTAATATCAATTTCTCCGGCACATCACATTCCATATTTGTCAATATAAGACAAGATTGCATCTTGGGTTTCCTTTCCACCATCAAGCTTAACTATTTTCTCCAAAAAGTTATCATATTTTACATGCTGTAAATATTCAATTACTTCTGGATAAGGACGAATCACATCTGCCACATCCAATAGCTCCAGACCCATTTTCGAGGTAATATTATTTGGTACAGATTGAGAAAGCGTGTCTGCTACGTTTTTTTCACCTAACCACTTCTCCATCTTTTCATTAATCCATACCGAAGCATCAAAAGCAGCCATAATTACATCCGAACTTTGTGGGTCAAACAAAATCTTCTTTAATTGCTGGATATCTTCTAGGATAAAATCTAGTAAATCTGTTCCTGATTTTGTTTGGATGTTTTGTTTTAACTCTTCTATCGATGTTTGACCTCTCTTAATCAAATCAGAAACGATTGTCGGGTCTTCGACCACTGAATAGTAACCATCAGCAAGTGAATATGAACCATCTGCTATGCTTTCTTCAGAGTGAGTGACACTTCAAATGCAAGCATCTTTAAGTGTTCATCTATTCCCCTTATTCTCCCATGTTCTTTAAATAAGTATATAAAGTATATCCAAGTGCATAGCTATTTGTTGGGCTGCCACTTAATCCCCCACCATGGTAAAAAGCCACTTGTTCCAACATTCCCTCCATTGTTAGCTCTACATAGTTTTTCTGTATAGCTAAATGCATTTTTTCACCGTTTAAAATAATATTGACAAGTGACAAGGGGACGGGGTTATTGACAACACGTCCGGCTTATGTTTTTAGTGTACTTGGAAGCTTTTTACATCGAGAGCAGCTAGAAATAAAAGCCAGACTAGCAAACAGATTGGATAAATACAGGCGAAATGGTCTGTCAATTAGACAACTTGAGAAAGTTACAGGTTTAAACAGAGGTAATTTTCTAAGCAGAAAAAGGAAGGTGACAACGGCTAAATGAAATACTCACTTCATCAAAATCTGTTAAAATTGTCTCTTGGCTTTTAAGTCTATCTATAAAGGTATCTATACTATCTTTTCTAACCTTGTTTTCTTGTTGATTTTCATCAATTTCGTTTAATTCATCTTGTGCCTTTTTATTTCTTTCAACTAACTCATTATACTTTTTTAAGTATTCCTTTTGGTCCATAACCTTTTTAGAATTCTCATCAACCATCTTTCTAAGAAGTTTTTCTACAACTTCCTCATTATTTTTTATTGAGTTTTCTTTGTTTCTTTGTTATAATAGTTATAAAGATACAAAGATATAGGTATTATATTTATGAATTTAGCATATACTATAAAGGAGGCTATAAATATGTCTACGATTGCTATGGAGCGTGATATTATGGATCGTAAAATAATCAGCGTTTCAAAGAAGCGTCAAATTACGATACCTTTACAATTCTATAAACATCTTGAACTTGGAAGCGAAGTTGAATGCTCACTTGAAGATGGTAAAATTGTCATTCAGCCTCTTCATAGAGAACCTAGTGAATTTTCCGTTGAAATACTCGAGGACCTAGTTTCTCAAGGATATTCAGGTGATGAACTAGTAAAGCAGTTTAAAGTGCAAAGTAAAAATATTATAAAAGCTGTTACCAATATGCTTGAAGAAGCAGATGCCATTGCAGCTGGTGAAAAATCTGCAGCAAACTTCGATGATATCTTTGGTTCAGAGGACTGATTATGTACAAAATACTGTTCAGCCCTCAAGCTGAACGCTTTTTTAAAAAATTAAAGGAAAAACCTCTAAAAAATGCATATAAAACAGCTTTACTAAAATTAAGTGAAAATCCTTATATCGGTCAGCCAAAACGTGGTGATTTATCTGGTGTTTATGGTTTCGATGTAAAATATAAAGGTATCAATTATGAAATTGCCTATACTATAAGTGAGGTTAATGGTAAAAAGATTATTGTACTTCTTGCTGGAACTCGTGAAAATTTTTATGAACAACTAAAGCGATATATTAAATAGCTCTCGAAAGAGGGCTATTTTGCTCTTTACCCCTGATAGCCCATATGAAGAAATAATATTAATATATAGAAAATCCTATCTTAAATTCATCCCCAAAAACAACAAAACTCCTTGAAATCAAGGAGTTTCTATTGTATCAAAATTATAGTTTTTTATGGTGGAGGCGAGGGGACTCGAACCCCTGTCCGAAGGTACATCAATAAAAGCGTCTACAGGTTTATCCCTCAGTTTAAATCTCGCCGGCTTTACTCTTGAGAGCTAGATTAAAGCGAGGCCAGCTTTGTAAGTTTCTCCTATAGTGCCAAAGCTACACTAAGGGAAGATCCCGGTTTTTTGACACCCTTGATCCCAGCAGCCGGGCACCGCCGGGGAGGATGCACTGCTTTAATTAAGCAGCGTAAGCGTAATCGTTATTTGCGTTTATATTTCGTTTCCGGATTTACGAGTCGGAAAGCTCGACCTGCAGCTCTTATCCCTGCCACCCCCGTCGAAACCAAACGCCCCCATATTAAGTTTTGTCTAGACCTATTATACAACAAAGGTAGAGAAATATCAAGAAAATGCGAGTATTAAGGTCTTCTAAGCTTCGCATATTCGTTTACTACTTCTGCGCAAAAATACTTCGAAAGTCCCTGCCTTATCTATAACAGGGTTTAGAATATCTTTGGTTATACCTCCGCTTTTGTATTTAATACGATTTTATCACATTTAAAATATTGAGTTGCTCGTCAAATATCACGAAATCCGCATCTTTACCTATTTCTATACTGCCCTTATTTTTATCTAAGCCGATAGCTCGAGCCGGGTTCAATGTCGCCATACGCACTGCATCCTGAAGAGAAACTCCTACCATATGCACCATGTTGTATATAGCTTTATTTAAAGTTAAGGTTGAGCCCGCAAGGGTTCCATCGGAAAGCCGGGCTTCGTCTCCTTTTACAATAACCTTTTGGCCACCCAAGGTATACTCCCCATCGGAAAGACCTGCAGCCATCATTGAGTCGGATATAAGTATGATTCTGTCCTTTCCCTTAGCTTTGACAACCAGTTTCATGGCACCGGGATGTAGGTGGATTCCATCACAAATCATTTCACAGTATACTCTCTCATCGATTAGGGCAGCCCCTGGAATCCCCGGTTCCCTATGATTAAAGCTTTTCATGCCATTGAAAACATGGGTAACCTGGGTAACTCCATGGTCAAAGGCTTTTTGTGCTATATCATAAGAAGCATCGGTATGACCTGCTGATACAGTTATGCCTTGAGCACAAAGATAACTTATTACCTCCATGGCACCAGGAAGTTCAGGAGCCAGCGCCACTACCTTTACATTATCCCCTGACAGCTTAATAAAGCTTGCCAGTTCATTGATGTCAGGGTTTTTTATGTATTCGGAAGGCTGAGCACCTTTTTTAGCCATTGAAAAATATGGTCCTTCAAGATAGAGCCCTAGAACTTCTGATGGAGTATAACCTGAAACAACTAAGGTTTCATGTTTTTCTTTTTGCCGGGCTATGTAGGAAGATACATTTTTTATGGCTTTTTTGGTTTCCTCAGTCGATGCCGTCATTGTAGTAGCTAAAAATCCTGTTACACCGTTTTTGATATGAAATCGGGCCATAGCATCAACGGATTCAAAGGTTGCATCCATGGTATCGTAGCCGGAATTTGCATGAGTATGAATGTCAATAAAGCCTGGTGAAAGATAGTTTTCTTCGGCATCTATGATTTCATCAAAGTCCTTTTCATCTATTATGCCCGATGGCAGTATATGCTTAATTTTACTTTGTTCAATGACTAATTCAAAGTTGCGTAAAATATCATAAGGTGTAATAATATTAGCATTTTTTATAAGTAATCTCACTTTAGAACATCTCCCTTTAAGAATATGTTTACACCCTTATATTACTTTAAAGTTCATTCTCCGTCCAGTATCCTATAGTAAAGCTATACCAGGTAGCTGACACCACCTGGCATTATAAATCCGCTCGTATCTATTATAAGTTTTTCAATTTGGATGCCGCTTCTTCATCCATGATAATCATCACATTCTGATGAAGCATCAGTAAGGATGCCGGAGTCTTTGTAGTAACAAGATTGTTATTCAGAAGTTTTGCCATGATTTCAGCTTTACCTTTGCCACTGGCCAGAAGCATTATCTTTTTAGCTTTCATGATTGAACCGATGCCCATAGTTATGGCCTTAGTCGGAACTTGGTCAGCAGAATCAAAAAATCTTGAGTTTGCTTTGATTGTATCTTGTGTAAGGTCAGTTATATGTGTTCCGACAACCAGCTCCTCCGCTGGTTCGTTAAAACCAATGTGGCCGTTGACACCGATACCCAATAATTGTAAGTCTATACCGCCACTTTTTTCAATTTGGTTATCGTACTTTTTACAATAGGTTTTAATATCAGATGCCCGGCCGTCAGGCATATGAGCATTTTCCTTTTGTATGTTTACATGATTAAAAAGATTTTCGAACATATAATAATTATAGCTCTGTGAATTATCAGGGGTAAGACCATAATATTCGTCTAAGTTGAAAGTAACAACTTTTGAAAAATCCAAGCTCTCCTCATTGTGCTTCCGAATAAGCTCCTGGTAAGTACCTACCGGAGTACCTCCTGTAGCAAGTCCAAGTACTAAATTGGGTTTTTGCCGAATTTCATCAGCAAAGATTTGGGCAGCTTTTTTACTCATAGCTGAATAATCTTTTTCAATAAATAACTGCATTATATTACCTCCTGTCAATTTCTAGATTTTCCATAAAGATTATACCATTAGGATATGGTGTTGTATACTTGTTCAAACCAAAATATTTGTCACTTCTTTCTTTACAATTAACCGAAAAGTTCTTGCTTGATCCGCTTTCCCGTAGGAGTTGTAGCGAGACCTCCCATAGCTGTTTCTCTTAACTGCTCAGGCATCATGCGACCGACCTCTCCCATGGCTTTTATAACTTCATCGGGAGGAATGATGCTTTCTATACCGGCCAAGGCCATATCTGCCGCCATTATGGCCTGGACTGCACCCATACCGTTTCTCTTTATACACGGCACCTCAACCAAACCTGCTACTGGGTCGCATACCAGCCCCATAAGGCTTTTTAGTGCAATTGCTACGGCATGTCCCACTTGCTTAGGTGTTCCTCCAGCTAGCTCAATAACTGCTGCAGCTGCCATAGCTACTGCACTACCGCATTCTGCTTGGCAACCTCCTTCAGCCCCGGCTAAAGTTGCATTCAGAGCAATTATTTTTCCTACTGCTCCGGCAGTAAACAGAGCATCTGTAATATGATCATCGCTTTTACCCAATTTTTCTGCAACACTTATCAAAACACCGGGTATAATGCCACAGGATCCGGCTGTAGGTGAGGCTACAATGCGACCCATAGAAGCATTTACATTTGATACTGCCATGGCAAGTGCAGCAGCTTTTAAGGTAATACTATCGGAAATGGCTTTTTCAGACGCTTTCCATAGACAATATCCTTCACCACCTGTTATACCACTTAGGGATAATATGGGTTTTTCAATCCCTATTTGGGCTGATTCCTTCATTACTTGAAAATATTCTTTCATCTTTCTAGTTAGATTTTCCACAGAAACTCCCATTTCTTTAGATTCGATATCTTTGATAACGGTAGCTATATTTACTTTTTGAGTTTCTGCCTTAGCAATAATTTCATCTAGAGTCCGTATGCTCATTTTAAACACCACCTAATACGGATTTAATTACCATAGCCCTTTGGACATGATTCATACTTGATAAAGCTGACTCCAACCCTTCCGGAATTTCTTCATCGACTTCTATCACCATTAAAGCAGTTTTACCCCGAGATTCCCGGGAAACCTTCATCTGAGCAATATTTATACCCTTTTCAGCCAAAAAAGATGCTACCCTTGCAATCATACCGGGTCTGTCATCGTGGATAGTAATAATTGTATTAAACTCTCCGGTAAACTCTGTATTAAAACCATCGATAGAAAAAATTATAACTCTACCTCCTCCAATGGATGAGCCGATTACCATAGTAGAATTATCTTTTCCCTTTAATGTAAGCTTTGCTGTATTAGGAGAAAATTCCGGATGAGTATTCCCAAATACAAGGTCTACTTTAACCCCTTGTTTTCGAGCTATTTCAAAGGATTCCTTTATTCCGTCATCATCAGTGGAAAGGCCCAGAATCCCAGCTACCAAAGCTTTATCGGTTCCATGACCGGTACCAGTCTTGGAAAAGGAATTAAATAAAACTATCTGAGCTTCTATGGGCTCTTCCCCCAGTATGTTTCTTGCCAGGTTCCCCAGCCTTACAGCCCCAGCAGTATGTGAACTTGATGGCCCGATCATTACGGGTCCGATAATATCAAAAATATTCAATAGGCCACCTCCTACGATTTAATTTTCTCCTGTTAAGCCTCACACTTAAGAAGGTATTTGTTCTTTTATACTGCATAGCCAATTTAAGTTTATCATTTTTTTAAAATAACTCAATATTTAGGGGCAATTATCCTAAAGACGTTTAAACCAATTCAAACAAGCCCCTATTCTAACCCATTTCATCAGTTTCTAATATATACTCTGAAGAACAATTAAAAGCCAAGCCCTATGAGAGAACCGATCAGCGTAGGTTACCGCAATGGCTTCTACGATCGAGGGCTTATAACCCGGGTGGAAACGCTAGATTTGCGTGTTCCCCGCCACCGTGACAGTGAAAAATTTAGCAGCGAACAGACACTGCTGCTTGCCATGATGGAGATAAAGAATTCGCTGATAACCGGGGAAATTACACACTTATTTGGACTTAACTACCTTACGAGGTGTTAATGATGGCTAACAGCAACAGCTGGCGGTCAAAGACCGTCCCTACAAGGAACAAATGGAGCAGGGGCCGGTGCCATTATCAACACCGGAATGACTTCTTAGTAATTTATATATTTACTTAGAAAGTTGTATATAAGTTCCGGATATGCATAAAAATCTATGTGCATGTAAGAGGAAAGGCAGTTTTTATAAGTGTATCCACACCGCCAATCTCTATTTTGCTCGGGTTTTTTTATTATATAACTTGTGATATCTGAAGAACCTTCTATTTTAGAATAGTGGAACTCATGGCCGGAAATAATGCTACCTTTAGTTGCTATTACATTATCCTTTGTTACTTCTGCCGTCACATAGCCGAAATTCTGAAGTCGGTCAGTCATAACCGCTTCACCATGGAAAATCCCTACCATGGAATGTTTTTTGCCTACCCGATCGCGAATAGCTTTCATAAGATACATAAGCCCTCCACCTTCGGCATAAGTGGGAAGTCCTTCCTCTATAGCATTAAATATGGAATATTGCATTGATTTGTTTTGACTTAGAGTTTGACCGAAGTTTTCGGGGAAACCTCCTCCAAGATAGAGGCCCGATATCCCATCAGGAAGCTGTGAATCTGTTAAAGGACTAAAAGGCACCAATAGTGCTCCCTTTTCTTCAAAAAGCTCCAAACTGGCCCGGTAATAAAAGCAGAAGGCACCGTCCATTGCAATGGCGATTTTCGCTTTTGGTTTTCCTTTATCTGGGATTATTTCCTGCTTTAGGATTGATTTCTTTTCAATCATATTAGCCCTTTGTAAAATCCCTTTTAGGTCGATGTTTCTCTCAATCAAATAATAAAGTCTTTCAAGGTTGTGCTCAAGATCCTTCATTTCCTCCGGAGGCATAAGACCCAAAGGTCGTTCGGGAATTACCAAATCCCGATCTTTCGGTAGATAGCCAAGGACTGGAACCCCTGTGTCTGTTTCTATGCACTCCTTCAAAATTTCATAATGTATCTCCCCTCCGACCCGATTGAGTAGAACGCCGGCCAAGTTTAACTCCGGGTCAAAATCCCTGAAGCCCATTACCATGGCTGAAGCGCTTTTTGACATGCCACCTGCATCAACAACTAATATTACCGGCAGACCGAGCAGTTTTGCCCCATGAGCACTACTTGCAAACCCTGAGGAATCTCTCCCGTCAAAAAGCCCCATTACACCTTCTACTATTGAAATTTCTCCACACCGGGATTTTTCGTGATACAATTTCTTAAACTTTTCCTCCCCCAACATATGTAGATCAAGGTTATAGGAAAAACTTCCACTAACAAACCGATGATAAGTAGGATCAATGTAATCAGGGCCAATTTTAAAAGGCACGACTTTGTATTTCTTAGATAGAGCACCCATTATCCCCAAGCTTATGGTTGTCTTGCCAGAGCCACTATGGGTTCCGGCTATCATTATGCCTCTGCTCATAAATGATCAGTCCTTTCTCACTCTCTGATATTACCCTAAACCTCTGTATTAATTAAAATGTCAAGGGGACGTTTCGTTTGTCATCTTCCGTCATTGATAACAAAAGCTTTTTCTTGCACAAGGAGTCTGGTCATCTAAAATAATCATTATTTCTTCAAAGATATGGTGAATTCTTCACCCACCTGTTTATAATCGTCGCTCATTTTTCCACTTTGTTCAGGATATTTTGCGGCATAAGGAATTAATGTAACGGATGTGATTTCGTCAGATAAATCCCCGTGAATGTTTTCGTATTTAAATACTAAATCTTCGCCGGATACACTTGTCAGGAAAAATACGACTTCATTTCCCAGATTGTCATGGCCCCTTAAGTCAATAGCATATGAATCTTTTGATTCGCCCTTTACTTTTCCAAAAAACTTTTGATTTACAGGGTTGTATCTAAATTCCTCCAAGCTATATTTTAGGTCACCTATATTGAAGGAGTAATCCATGGGCAATGTATGTGAATTTGCCATTAACTCGCTGCCGCTTGCCATAAATTCAAATTCCCACTTCCCTTTTATTCTTTTTTTGGAAGTACCTATAGTATAATTTAAATTGTTTAACACAATTTTTACGTCTATGTTTTCTTTTAAATCAATTCCTTTAGTGCCAACAGCATAAATGTGGGAAAATGCCGTTTCGGAATTTCCGATCCTCCTAGAACTCCCGGTGGCACCGTAATTTGTTAGTCTTTTGCCGTTTATAAAAATATCATAATCAAAATTAACCCAATCTACAGGTATAGTTGCATTCGCAATTGTAGAAAAAATTAATTCATCTTTATCTATGATAACACCGTTTAATTTTACTTCCACACCGTTGTCTTCAACTATTTGGTTAACTACATTGGCATATGGCTCAATGTTTCTTTTAGTGCCCAGAGCTTCCCCTATAGAATAAGAAATCTCCGAAACCTTTGACTCCGCAGCGGCATAAACGCTTTTCCCGAAATTTGTCTGGCTTAAAAGCCCAATGGTTAAAACCGCAACAGCAGCAATCGTTCCTAATTTTTTAAGGCTAAAGCTTTGCTTCCCGTTTTTTCTAAAATCGTTTTTTAAGCTTCGCTTTTCCATATCATTTAACACCTCTCTATCATAATCCTCAAGATCAATATCTATGTGATTCAAAAGCTCATATACATTTTTAGAATCCTTCATTGCCGGAACCTCCTTTTACACTGAAAGCTTCACGCATTTTCTTTTTGCCTCTTGAAAGTCTGTTGTATATCACGGGTTTGGCAAGTCCTGTATCAAACGATATCTCATCCATATTTTTGTCTTCGAAGTATAGCTTAATAAAAATTCCCCTATCTTCTTCTGATAAACTCTTGAGCATTTTTTCGGTTTCCAAGCTGATTTCCTTTGATAAGATCTCTTTGAGTGCATTATCTTCTGTAGGGATAGTTACATTTTCCACATTTTGATTTTCTAAATCCTTTAAATATTTTCTTGCATAGTTGATTGATTTATATTTTGCAATTCCTCCCACCCAATTTTTAAAGCTGGATTTTTGGGGGTCATAATAGCAACTGTTTTCCCAAATCCCCATCAGGCAATCATTCATGCATTCCTCATAATAATCGGGAAGGTTTAAGAGATGCTTCTTTATGACCGTCTTAAGAATCCATGCATAATTGTCAATAACATACACAAGAGCTTTCTCATTCCCTTTTTTTAGTTGTTCGATAAAATTTTCTTCGGTTATTTTCAATGTGCACCACCTTCTTTAGGCTCATTCTCTACATGTAGATTATTTACCTTTCTGCTTAATACTTCACATTGGGAATTGAAAATCTATCAAGAATGAAAAATTTTATTTAAAAAATATGTACACCCTCAGATTTCAGTTTTAGTATACTTTATGTATGATACTTATGCTATCGACATTTATTAGGAGAAAATTTAAATAGCAATTTTGAAACCTTTTCATGGTTTGATTGGTGTTATTAGTAGAAAGGGGGTCATGCATTGGTAGCTCCTGAGCCACAAAACACAGCAACTCAGATAGAACGCATCTTACAAAAATACTCTAAAATGGTATACAGGCTGGCATATGCACGAACCAAAAACCAAGCAGATGCCGAGGATTTACTCCAAGAGGTCTTTCTGCGATGCCTAAAAAGTAATGTACAATTCAACAGCGATGAGCACTGCAAGGCTTGGCTAATCAGAACCACTGTCAATTGCAGTAAAAATTTGCTGACTTCCGCATGGTTTAAAAGGATTGTTCCCATGAAGAATCCTTTAGAAGCTTCTGCGGAAAGTAACGAAGGCGTGCCTGGGGAGGAAAAAAGTGAAGTGTTCTATGCTGTGTTGGGTTTACCGGAAAAATACCGCATGGTAGTGCATTTATTTTATTACGAAGATTATTCAGTGGCAAAAATCAGTGAAATTCTCAGCCGAAAGGAGTCCACGATAAAAACCCAGCTCTACCGTGCCAGAGAGCTTCTAAAACAAAAATTGAAAGGAGAATATGATTATGTTTAGAAAAAGGTATAAAGAGGATTTTGACTCTATCACCCCAGACCCTGATGTTATTGACAATCTTTCAGAAAAGCTGAAGAGTCATGCCTTGAAAAAATACCCAAGAATCGGAAAACATCTGATTGCAGCGGCAGTGGTAGTGTGCCTTTTAATGAGCGTAGGTTTGATGACTCGGAGCTTTCATGAGCCATCCTTTGCCATGGTGGCTTTTGCCGATGATAATAGCGATGATAAGGTATATATCGACGAGAATTCCAGTGTGGTGCTGCCCTTCGGAAAAATATCACGGGGTGAAAAACATTCTTATATCGATAAGCACGGCAAGATGGTGTGCAGCTATGATTCAGGTTTTGAGCATGGAAGCATTTCAATAGAAGGTGAAGGCATTTCATCAGTGACATATGCTTGTAAGATGGGAGAATTTAGTTACTATGACTCGGTAATGAAAAAGCGAATGGAAGATGAAGGCAAAATCAAAGTCTGCGTTTTCACTGTTCCCGTGAAAATTATCCCTTTGAGCGATGATATGGACGCTACTTTTGAGCGGTTGTGGAACGAAGGCTACTTTGATGATATAAAAAAGGATTACTTTCAAGATAAAAGCACCGATATATCAGACTATGAAGTAATGTTCGCCCAAACCGGTGAACAACTAGAAAAAGGTATATGGCGAGTTGAAATATCCCATAAATTCGAGAACGGATATCCCTTTAGACAGCGTAGCAACGAGGTTACCGCAGCCTTTTATGAGGAGTGCGGCACAACATCCTTTGATGTCACATGGTCTCCATGGTATGCACTAGATATGGTTTCCGAAGATAAACCCATTGATTTTGCGGATTTGCCTTCAGATGATATCACCGTCACTGTGCATTTTACCAACGGCAAAACCGCGACAAAGCAATTGAAGTTCTCTTTTGACAGCAACGGCAATTTAATCGCTGAAGTGGTAAAAAATTAAAGACTGCAGCTAATTTTCAAAACCCCTGAGCCATGACAAATATGATATAATAGCTCTGGGGTTTTGGTGTATATATCTTGCTACTCCAATAAGGTATTTTTCATCTTCTACTGCTTCGCTTTTATATCTATTTTGAAAGAGATGACCGGTTCTTCCATATTTATTTTTATGCCACTGTGCATATCCAACTGTGATTCTCTTATTGCTTTGGCCTAATTCTTCATTTTCTTTCATCAGTATAT
>JAQWCA010000270.1 GCA_028706065.1 Tepidanaerobacteraceae bacterium | reverse complement strand
CCTCCACCCTTTTTATTCTACCTTTTTTATTATTCAATCACTCTAAAAAACATCCTTCTCCTATAATACCTATTTTTCTATGAAAAGGAAACAATAAAAATGAATTTTCTTCTTAAAACTTATAAAACCTTAATTGAAAAGTTAAATTCCACCCCTGTTTTGTCTCAAGTGGAATTTACTTTTACAAATTCAAGAAAGCAGGCAGACCTAAAATATCGCCAAAAACAATAGCGCTCATTAAACGCCCATTTTATCGGACGAGCCCGCTAAAACGGTTGTTGCAAACACTGTTTTCGAGAGACCTACTCTCATCTCTTATAAAGCACGAATAAATTACTCTTATTCACGCTCCTTTCACGCATTTATTCTTTCAGGACACACTTTGCAGTCCACACCTATCGCATATCAATTAATTTAAAATTCAAACCGTAGGCCAGGATTTAAGCGGCTCAATTCGAGAACCTGTTCCTTTTTTAAATCGGAAATATATAGTTTTTCAAGGTTTGGCATTGCCTCCCTTAGATTCATTATGTCAAAATTAACCTTACATCTCAACAACGAGAGATGCTTAAGCTTTTCCAATCCCCCAAAAGCGGACAATGATATTTCATTTGTATTGGTATTGATGATTAATGATTCGATATTGGAAAAAGTTTTAATTGTACTTAAATCCAACTGCTTGCTACCTTCAATCAGCATCCAGGTTATCCCGCTATTGTCTCCCACAAACCGCTCAAGTTTCCGGCAACTGATAAGATCCAGCTTTTTTAACTGTTTGAGCAAAGCGGTATTGCCCAATTCCGTGAACTTACCTTCAGAAATTTTCATATGCTCCAAAGGTACTTTGCCCCACTTGTCAAACGGTGGATGTGAACATGAACCTAACTCGACATCCTTAATTGTTTTGCTAGCACCAATAGCATCAAAATCCTCTGTTCTTGCAATATACAAGCGTTAGCCGAGTAAGGGGTGCCTGTGAGATATTGGCTATACTGCGGGAACGATTTTTATCTGTGTTAATGTACAAATAACTTCCCTTGGAGAAAAACTCCAACCCATCAAATGTTTTAATCTTATGTCCGTGGACATTAATGTTCAATAAGTTTGGAAACCCTTTTATAACCATAAGGTCTTTTAGATTTGAATTATACGATATGGCAAGGGTTTTTACCTCTTTAATCCCTTCAATCCGACTAAAATATTCAGCAATTTCATTCCCGTCCACTTCCTGTCCCGTATTATTCTCAAGCTTTATGGTATGGTACCCATTGTCTATAGTTTTGAGTGAACGAATGTCGGATTCTTCTATGCTTATTCTTCCGAATACCTCGTCTTTTTTCATACAAACATCCTTTGTCCCTTAATGTATTTTGCTGACTAGGCTAAGTAAGGATCTATTACCGGTAACTCAGGTCGAAGAAGACCTGACGCAAAATTTCCCCATAAATCCAATTTTCCCTAGAGTACTCCCCCTTCTTTTCTCCAGAAATCAAACTCACATTCGTTGTTTTCACTCTTTTTCCCGGCCATTGAACCCTCTTGATATACCTTCCAGAAAGAATTCTTGCCAAACCATCCTCCACTTTTTTTCTCAAGCGTGAACAGTCCACCCTCATCCTCAAGAATATAGGGTGCAAAAACATAATTGAACGTCTTTTCATCCTGATACATATTGAATAAATCCAGCAATGCGAAGCCGGCAAAAGCGCTTACCTTAATACCGCCTTTTAATGTAAGTTTTGGTTTACCTAATTCAAATTTTAAAAACTAATTAGTATGAACGCCAGCTTAAATCCGGTTATTTCCAGTTTCAATGAGGAATGTACTTTTTGCAGTGGACAAGACAACTCTCTTTACGTACATATAAGTTGCCAATGATAAATGTTTTTACAAAAAAACCCTCCAGTTTAGTACAAGACTCCCTGTGCAACATATTACAATTAAATTGTTTATTCCTCGATTCTTACATCTGGCCAAGATAAGTCATTATATCGGACATATACATTACTTATTCTATATACAAAAATTGTATGAGGATATAGTGTCTTTTTTAGTATTGCCTCTCCAAAATAGGACCGCTCTCTATATTGAGATTCTAATCTACTTATTCTCTTATATGTCAATTGTTTAATTTCGCGTCCACCAGAAATTATCAGATAATGTTTGGTATAATCATTTTCGGGAAGCTTTATGCTATATTTACGCTCAACACTATGATTTTGTCCAACAACTGCACTCCACCAAGTTCCAGGCAACTCATCCTCAGTATGTAATTTAGATACTTCCTCCAATTCTACTTCTACAGGTACAAACCAATAGTAATATAAACTGCCAATAGTAATTACTAAGATAAATACTATTAACAATAAATTAGTCTTTATTTTTATCCCTCCCGAAATTTTAATATACAACAAACCCATAAGGTTTTCTGTACCCATTAACTAGATTTTCATAAAAACCTTTTTGTACTCCAGATAATCTAGGAATATAATCTCCGAAACCCCAAGAACGTAATCCATATTTTCGTGAAAAAGCTACGTTTCCGTCACATCCTATTACAGCATTAATATTTTGATGTTTTCTAAATGTCATGGCAACATTATCGTCATAATGGTCAAGATGTCCTGCGTTGCAACTTAAAATAAGTAATTCATCAATCTCCTTTTTATCTAGGTTTCCAATATAAGTTGCATCAAAACCTTTTGGCGTTTTACCTTCACTAAGTACTGTTAAATACTCGTCTGAATCTGCATTAATATTAATTGTATGGGGACTCCCATGAAATATTAGTACAACACCTTCTATTTTTACATCCTTTGTGTCCCCTTTATCATCAACCGTTTTACCCATATTCCTCCATTCCCTAACAAACTCGTCTTCTGTTTTAATTTCTTTCATATGTACTGGAGACCCATATTTTTTCCCTAACACTTTTTTTAACGATTCTGCTTGTCCTTCCCAATCTTTCTTTTCATAAAAGATATAACTATCAAACCCACTAGGGTCGACATAATTCACAGGGTTATTGGCACAATATGCATACCTATTTTGACTGCCCGGATCGGCTATCTCCCCTTTATACTTGTCACTACTTACAAAACGCCCTGCTGTTGGGTCATAATAACGTGCACGAAGATAGACAAATCCGCTTTGATCGTATGGTTCTCCCGTAAACATGATGCTGTTTTCAA
>JAQWCA010000269.1 GCA_028706065.1 Tepidanaerobacteraceae bacterium | reverse complement strand
TTGGCATAAGGCAAAATTTGACTAATCAAAAGAAAGAATTTATAGAATCCTTTTTTTCAACAGTGCAATTTTGTATGGCAGGAAATGAAATTGAAGGGCTACGCTATGGTACTTTAAAAACGAAAGAGAAGTATTATATGGAGTGGAAACCTGATGGTTTTTTTGCTAATGAAGATGAGCGTGATTTAGTTGACATTAGGATACAAAATAAATGTATGGAGTTTGACAATCTTTTATTAGAGCAAGTTTATTCTATGTATGATAAAGAACGATTTATTGACCTGATACATAATTTTATTGTGTTTGACAAGGGTATAAAAAAGGTATGTCGGTATAATCAATTCTATGGAATAAAACGAGCCCAAAATCGTATTAGAAAAAAGAAGAATGGGATAATATGGCATACTCAGGGTAGCGGGAAAACCTTAACAATGGTATGGCTTTCCAAATGGATACTTTCGAACAACCCCAATGCCCGTGTTTTAATTATTACTGATCGTGATGAATTGGACGAGCAGATTGAAAAAACATATATAGGGGTAAATGAGAAAATTGCCAGAACTAAAAGTGGACGAGATTTAATTGAGCGTTTAAATAAACATGATGATTCACTTATCTGCTCTCTAGTTCATAAATTTGGTAAACGTGGGGGAGAGACAAGTGAGGCGGACTATGATAAATATATTGAGGAAATACAAAAATCGCTTCCAGCGGATTTTGAAGCAAAAGGTGATTTATTTGTATTTGTAGATGAATGCCATAGGACTCAATCTGGTAAATTACATGCAGCTATGAAAGCAATTATGCCTAAAGCTGTTTTTATTGGATTTACTGGCACACCACTATTGAAAAAAGATAAAGCAACTAGCATTGAAGTTTTTGGTTCTTATATTCATAGTTATAAATATGATGAAGCTGTAGCTGATGGAGTTGTGCTTGATTTAAGATATGAATATAGAGATATTCCACAGGACTTATCTTCACAGGATAAAATAGATCAATGGTTTGATGTAAAAACACGTGGATTATCGCCTCGAGCTAAAGCAAAATTAAAAGCTAAGTGGGGAAATATGCAAAAGGTATATAGCTCTCGATCAAGGCTAAGCAAAGTAGCGTGGGATATAATAGAGGATTTTGAAATGAAACCCAGGCTAATGGATGGGAATGGCAATGCAATATTAGTAGCGGATGGGATATATACAGCATGTAAATATTATGAAATCTTTTTACAATTAGGTTTTAGAAAATGTGCTATTATTTCTTCTTACACTCCGCTTCCTGGAGAATTGAGAACCGATACCGTTAGTGATGAAGAAGATACTGAGACTTTTGAGAAATATGAAATCTATTTAAAAATGTTAGGGCTTGACCCAACAGATCTACCTGAAAAGCTATCCATCCAAAAGAGGGTAGAAGATTTTGAAAAGGAAGCTAAAAGAAAATTTATTGAAGAGCCAGCAAACATGAAACTTTTGATAGTTATTGATAAGTTATTAACTGGATTTGACGCACCTCCATGTACATATCTATATATAGATAGAAAAATGCGTGACCATGGATTGTTTCAAGCAATTTGTCGTGTGAATAGGTTGGATGGGGATACTAAAGAATTTGGCTATATCGTAGACTATCAACAACTATTTGGAGACTTAACGGATGCAGTAAGTGCTTATACTTCTGGTGCCTTTGAAGACTATGATGAAGAAGATGTAAAAGGGCTTATAAAGGACCGTAGTACAGAATCTATAAAACGTTTTAGAGAAGTTTTTGACGATATAGAGGACTTGTGTGAAGGGGTAGATGAGCCTAAGGATGACCTACAATATCTATATTATTTTTGTGGTAGCGATACAAATGACGAAGAAATGGAAGAAGCCTATCAGCGTCTTCGAGAGAAATTATATCGTTTAGTAAGCTCCTTGGTTCGTTCATTTACAGAGGCAAAGCCTTATTTATCAGATGAATTATCATCAATAGAGATTCAAGAATATGAAAAAAAGATAGTGTTTTATATAGAATTAAGAGAATCTATTGGTAACAAAAGTGGAGACTTTTTAGATTATAAAGCTTATGAACCTGATATGAGAAGGATGATTGATAATTATATTACGGCATCCGATAGCATTAAAATAGGCGAGTTTGATGATTTTACTTTACTAGATTTTATTATTGAAACTGGTAAAGATATGGAAGGAAGCAGTGATAAGAGCAAAAAAGAAGGTGCTGCGGAAGCTATCGAAAATAATATTCGTCGTAAGGTGGTTGAAAAAGTAAGTGTTAATCCAAGGTATTATGAAAAGATGTCTGCAATACTTGAAGATTTAATAGAGGAAAGAAAGAGAGGAGTTTCTGATTACGCTCAACTTTTAGAAAAATATGTTGAGTTAGCTAAAAATGTGGAAAACCCAGATGATAATGAGGATTATCCTGAGAAGATCAGAAAAAGTCGAGCTTTACAAGCTTTATATGATAATACAGGTAATGATGAAGAATTAGCTATTAAGCTTCATGAGGCTGTTTTACGAGTTAAGCAGGCTGCATTTCGTGGCGATCCTATTAAAGAAAATCGAATCAAACGTGAACTGTTTTCAATTTTAGGTGATATGGCTGAGATGGAGCGTCTATATAAGATTATAGAAAAACAGGAGGAATACTAATGCAGCTTATACTATCAGGTATTCCAATTGAAATTCAAAAAAAAGATATTAAAAATCTTCATTTATCTGTTAAACCACCAAATGGAAAAGTTGTAATTTCTGCACCTCTTACAATGAATGATAAAGCTATAGAGGTATTTGCTAGAACAAAATTAAGCTGGATAAAAAAACAGATAAAAAAATATGAGGAACAACCTCGCTCATCCAAAAGGCAATATATATCGGGAGAAACATTGTATATTTGGGGGAAACAGTACTTTTTAATCTTTGAGGAAAGTAGACATAAGAACACCTTTAATATACAAGGCAATAAGGTTATTCTCTCTATGCGTTCTGAGAGCACCGTAAAACAAAGGGAGAATTTTGTCCGTGAGCAATATCGGGCTTTATTACAGGCTGAAATAAAACGCTTGCTACCTAGATGGGAGAAGGTAACTGGCCTCAAATGTGATTCGTGGGGAACAAAGTACATGGTCACTAAATGGGGTGCATGTAATACTGAAGATAAGAAGCTTTGGTTTAATTTGCAGTTAGCACAAA
>JAQWCA010000268.1 GCA_028706065.1 Tepidanaerobacteraceae bacterium | reverse complement strand
AACCCACATTGTCTCAAGTTTTTATCTATTAATATCATGTGATAATAAGAATATAACTTTTTAGCTATGAGACTGCCCATCCGACCTATCCCTATAATAGCAACATTTTCCATCAAAACACACCTCATCCGCATTTTTTAATTATACAAATAATTTAAAATGGTTTCTTTTATTTTTGATGAGCCATCATATTTTATATCGATTATAGGAATATCAACAGTTGTTCTCATTGTTTCTACCAGCTTATTCCTGTCAATATAGCCTGGCTCATAACAACCTTTATCAAATCGATATTTTGGGAAAAATGGATTAACAGTTATAGCAAGCAAAGGAAGATTTTTTAAAACTTTAACATTTCCATTATTTAATCTTATTTTATTTATTTGCTTCAAAAGTATTTCGGGATTACCCCCTGCAATCAATTTTATGGGATCTCTAATAATTAATGTTTTATTTGCCCATAGTCCGTCTAAATCATTATTTAGTTTTTTAAGTGTAGATTCCGATATAAGCGCAGGTATGAAAATCATTTTTATGTCTTTGATATTTTTTACTATCTCGTTCTTAGTCATATCATCAATTAACGAACCGTAGTTAAGGTAGTAAAACTTTTTGCAATTATTTTTAGGTATAAGTGTTATCTTTTTTATTCTGGAAAAATATTTTTGTTCACTTTTTGATGCCTCGGTTAAGTTAAGGAGTTCATGTAAAGCTTTAACTTCTTGAGCTAAAGCAAGAATGTTGACATTTCGTGATGCCCCGGTTGCTAGAATAATGCCATCAGTTTCTATCATCGGTACTATACGGTTTAAGGCACCGTCAACAAGAACTACCTTGCAGTCTAGATCATTAATCATTTTGTCTTTGACATATTTTAATTGGCTACCTTTATTAGGGCCGGCAACTACAGCCAAACCTTCCCTAACAACTCTAACAATACATATTTTACCTAATGGAGTTATGATATCCGTTGTTTCCAATATGTTATAAGCAGCACTTCCGACTTTAAGACATTTTTCTGCTGTTGCTAAGATAGTATTTTTCTTAAGAAATAAACGAGGTTTTGGTAATCCTGTAATATTGTCTATTTCTTCTCCGTCATAACCTATGCTGGTTAAAGCAACCAATATTTTTTCCTTATACAATTCATTAAGGATAGCAGATGTAGTGGTAGTTTTACCTGTGTTTTTCGCAGTCCCAGCAATGCCGATTATCAGGCTCATTAGTAACCCCCTAAGCTACAATGTTTAAATCAATATTATTGTAATGACTTACTTACCGAACCTCTACCTGCTCTTCCAGGATAAGCACCATCTTCTCTACTTCCGAGCAGACCTTGATACAGTGCATCTATAAAATTACCATTTTTAACTACAGATTCTAATACTTTTTCTATTCCATATTCTATTTTTTTTGCCCATATTTCTGCACTATTGGTTGGTGCAATATTTGAATGACCAAAAAATCTAAAAGATGCTTGGGTTGCTCTCAAAGTATCAATTCTAGCAGGAACTGTTATAGGTCCTCCGGAAAAAGCTTCATCAGCTGAAGCTATAGAAATTCCATCAACACCCAATGATGAAGCTAGCGAAGCGTGAAGAGCTGTCATAATAGATGATTGCACTCTATCTTCAGTCTGTGTTAGAAATCCAATAGGTGCCCCACACCATATAGGAGCATTAACAATATTTCTAAGACAGTAGATTTTTGCTGCATTGAAATCCACATAGTTATCTTGCATTTGACCGCTAACCATAACTTCAGGAGAATTGCAAAATAGAGGCTGAAGAATCGGTTTACCTCCAAGCCTTAAACCGAGTTGTGCAACTATCAACATGCCGGCAAAAGCTTTATAAGCTGGCACACCACAAAGCTCCTCATTTGTTACAACATCAAAAGGCATTTTATGTTCAGCTGCATATTTTATAGCTGCCACAGCATCTACAGTAAGTCGTTCCGGGTCAGTGCCACCACCTAAAGAACCATAGGCTATATTAATCTTTGTTAAATCAGCCCCTATCTTCCCTGCCATCAAGACTGTTTCAGGAGTGTTAAGACCACGATGGGCCCGTACTTGCCATAGGGTGTTAGTATTTAAAGATTCCTTAATGCTTTTAAGATTCTCGTAAGTTATTACAGAGCCATCTTCTTCATGTGTTATATATCCCTCTAAAAATCCTTCAGTTCGTGCGCCCCAAGAAGGATCGAAGTGAACCGCCCCATCTGAACCCCAAGCTTCACAAGATTTAATATGAGCAATATCCATAAAAGGACACCCTGTTCCGTATTGAATGAAAACCACAGGATTTTCATTAATATGTTGTAATTGTAATGGATTCATTCTGGAATTTGTTTCATCTACATATCGATTTAGAGCATTCACTTCATCATCTGTCAATGGACGAGTTTTTTCACGGTATTTTCCGGAATTATAAAAAGCTTGAATTACATCATCACATAGTTTTGAATAATCTATTCGGAGCTTTTGCCTTTCGGAATCGCTGTTACTTTCTAATATCTGTTTTCTTATTTCAGCTCTTTGAATTGCAGTAGTTGTTTTATCTTTTACATAATCAAGAATACCATCAACTATAGAGTTAAGTGATTTTTCGATATTTTTATTGTGAAAAAAATAATCGTATCCTTTAATAAGATCCTTCTTAAAGCTTTTATTCTTAGTTTCTTCAGGGATATACTCTCTACCTTCAACAAATGCCACTGCTTCCTCTACGGTAGTTCCTGGGCCAAAACCCGCATCAAAACCTAATTCTGAGGCCAATTCAGGCCGTATTGCCATACCACCGATACCTATTTTTACATTATCTCTAATATCAGCAGCTTCAGCTAAATCAACAAATTTACCTAATATTTCTGCTACGCCATAGCCTAAAGTTCTGCTCACTAAAACAACATCGACTTTATTATCAACGATAGATTTAATTATTTCTTCTTGGGAATAATCCGGTGGCATAAGTAAAGTAGAATGGCCTGCTTGTTCCAATCCCCGTTTTATCATTTTGAGTCCGATATCATGCACGGGATCAAGGGGTGCCAGTAAGATTTTCTTTGTTTGCATCGATGTATGCTCCTTTCTAATTACTTTTATTGAAAAGCCAACCGTAACGATCTCCGGGTTTATAAATATAACCCCTTACTCTAATTCTTGCACCTGGACCTTGATGTTGAATGAAAACTATTGATACATCTTG
>JAQWCA010000267.1 GCA_028706065.1 Tepidanaerobacteraceae bacterium | reverse complement strand
ATACACTTAAAGCTACTGAAATGGTCAAAATTATATATGGCCAAATCGAGTGCGCCGGATGACGACTTTGATATGGAGTACGATGAAAGCGACCTCGATACCGAGGTAGACACAAAAGAAGAAGATGAGGCCTGAAGGCTCGATATTGTGAAGGCAATGCGTCGCTGTGGAGTTTTACAAACTAAACACTCTACAAAATACCTGCATGATTCAATGAAGATGTACTTCACTGGGTGCGCTGGAGGATAACCTGAATCCCCCTTTAGACACTATGACCCGAACGTTCAGTATTTCATTGTCGACGGAAGATTTCGCTCTATCACAGCCCTATAAAAACCGCTCCATCCGACAGCGGGGGCATTTAGTCATTGTGGAGATTATACTTTCTTTATGCGTTTAAACGATATGGCAGCAATTGTAATGAAAGAATTGCGTATACCCGGTGCCAGAATTATTTTCACACTATTGCCTGGATGGAACAAAAACATATAAATTCCTGTCTATTATATAAACAAAGGAGGTAGTCAAATGATGAATATAAAAGGTACGATACTTTTGGGCGTTGTAGCATTATCCGTTGTACTCACTGCCGCAACATCTGCAGAGTCAAATAAAAAGCCCGATTTACCTATGGACACAATTAGAGCGCAACAAAATCAGGAGACAGTTTTAAATGAAGCTAAAGACGGCCTGGAATTCACTGTTACGCTGAATAAAGCTCGGTTTACCCTGCAGGATGAGATAAAGGTACATGTAAAGGTTACCAATGTATCGGATAAGGAAATACATTCTTTTGCTGGGGTAGCAGCGTACGGCAGTGTGTCCGTTGGCATATCCGATACGGGAAAAGCCTTTCACCTTGCTTATAAGCCATCAAAATACGACTTACCTGCAGATCAAGTTGTGTCGGAAGGCAATTTGCAGCCCGGCGCATCGATTGAATATGAGCGAGTACTGTTTCCCAAAATAGATTTATACGGGGAATCAATCGACGCATGGAGCGGCACCTATTTAATCAGCTCAGGATTGACCCGGAATCCCGGCGATACGGTTGAGGTTTCCTTTCCTATTACAATAGAGAGCAATGCGAAAAAAATCATATTGCCGGAAGATGCTGAAAAAACGGCATACGGGAGTGAAGAATATAAAAGTTGGTTCGCAGCACATTCTGGAAAATCGGTTGCATGGATAGAGGGCGGTCAGCCCTACATCGTTATAAAGGGGGAATTCATGAAAGCAGATAAGGCGTTCTATGAAAAGGTTTTAGCAGAGAGTGAAGCCCCAAATAAAATTACATCTTTTAAAAATGGGAACTGGGTTTTTAACAGTACTTCTTACTACGGTAAAGAACCAATGTGTATCAGCATAAATGTCGACGCGGTAAATGGAAATATTGTTTTTATTGAATAATTAGTGAAGAGGTCATGAACCAGATACTTTACTCCTTCATTAATCAATTACCACTCGTTTGGAAGAAGAAATTGCAGCTAAGTGCTTAATTGTATTAACTTGTCAAGGAACATCCAATATTTGTGTGGGAAAGTTGAATGATTAATGTAAAACCAAAAAGGATATAAAAAAACGGGTGCATTCTCGTTTGCTACTTTACTCGACTTTTGGATTTGTCATAACCTCTATATTATCTTTAGAAGCAGATCACGGTGAATACCCCTCAAACAATTTTTCTATTTTGGGGCGGTCATAATCCAATATCCATGAGTTGTATTTCTGATACAGCAGCAGCAATGTCTCCCGGTCTATTGCCGCAACATCCAATCCTCTGTCATCGTAAAGGTGAAATATAATATGACGGTTCGTATCAAATAAATATATTGCAGAGGTCAACCCGGGGAACTTTCCGCCTATGTCAGCTAAAATGATCTCTTTAAACAAGTTCTGAAGATTCAGGGAACATTTTGATAAGTCCCAATACATCCGAATGCACAGGTTATCATCTTCTATGTTTTCGGATATGATTTCATGCGGAGGAATACTTGTTATCCCTTCACTGAAACGTTTTATAATAAGATTTTGATCTCCTTCCGCCTGCGCGTTAAACTCAAAAATCAGCAGATCTGCGCCATCTGGAAAGGCCGATTCAAATATGCTGTTTACACGATTCAATGCTTGGCTGACATATTTCCCGCTTTGCTTGCCCATAGAATTATAAACTTCGCCTATACCTATTTCAAAACGGATTCCAACAGGAAAATTATAAAATACAGGATGCTTTATTTTATCAACGTTAAACTTCCGAAGTTCATTTTTAAAAATATTTGCTGCTGTCATGTAAGTGAACCGCTCCTTTGCTTTATTTATTATCCACTTGGATATTTATTTTTTTTACCCATCATCGTTTCAGAATAAAATAGTATCGCTATTATTATTATTCAACAAATGGCGGTTCACCTATATATTTCGAAAAAATATCAACATACCTGCTAAAAATGTAACGCTTGTAATTTCAGAATATGGCACTCGTATAGGACTATCACCCCATATGCCATCAGCATCAAAATTCCATACATAAGCGAAGTCTTTGTAAATTTTTTCTACTCTTCCTATAACAAATTCATCGTTTTTTTCTTCAAGTGTTTCTTTCTCTATAATGACATTTTTATTTATACGCTTTAGACTTTCAAAAACTGTTTTCCAACTGGCAATATCAACGTCAGGTGTTTTAAGATTTTTGATCCATCCTTCTTTTTTCAAGATTTGATCGCACATATCTCTTTTGATTTTTGCCTTTAATACATCCTTAAAACGACGAATTGTGTAACCGTCTAAAATAAAGTCATCTTCATTGGCAGAAAGAAATAGCCTATCATTTGATTCCAAAGGTATTAAGTTTTCATAAAAATGATCATAGCTAAAAAAAATATTACAAATCATAGCGTTTTCTTCTGCATCTTTCACCAACGCCTTAATCTCAGTTTTTGTCATTCATCTTCCCTCTCAATCAATCAGAATCTATTTTTTACTTGAAATATAACAATATATCACATATAAAGAATCTGCCACATCATCATTTGACAAGCGGCAAGCCTCCAACAACTATGGACTGTCTGATAAAATCAAACAATTATCACATTTATGAGTATATAAACCATGCAATGCCTTATCCAACTTCCAATACGCTCCACACTTCGAACAATAATTCTTTTGCAGGGAATAATATTTGTGTATAAAATAATAAAAGAGATCGGAAGAG
>JAQWCA010000266.1 GCA_028706065.1 Tepidanaerobacteraceae bacterium | reverse complement strand
TGACATAGCCTTTACCATTTGCAGTGATGATTTGCCCCTGGCCCTGCCGGTGGTAGAAAAGATAGTAAAGGAAATAGGCGCCTCGGGAATGTCCCACGGTGATAACGTGGCCAAGGTTTCCGTCGTGGGTGCAGGAATGCAAAGCAACCCGGGAGTTGCTGCTGCCATGTTTGAAGCCCTGGCTGCTGAAAAAATCAACATACAGATGATAAGCACTTCCGAAATTAAGGTTTCCTGCATTATTGATGAAGATAAGATAGAAACTGCGGTAAAAGCCTTGCACCGGAAGTTTGAACTGGAGCAGCTAAACTGCTAATTAGAAACTGGAGCTTATAACAAAGTTGTCTTGTAGTGGCTAAGGATTTAGAACTTGATTAATTGTCTAGAGTGAGGAGTCAGGGGTTAGGGGGGAGGATTTAGGGGCAGACGTACGTCTGCCCGGCCAGCTAACTTTAACCACCCTCAGGTCTTGACGGGGTAAGGGTTGTGGTGTAAAATATTCTTTGCGTCGGGGTGTAGCTCAGTTTGGTATGAGCGCTACGTTGGGGACGTAGAGGCCGCTGGTTCAAGTCCAGTCACTCCGACCATTTTTGAAAATGCGGGCTTTTAGAGCTTTTACTAACATAGAGACTTGGCGGCGACCACTTTGTTTTGGTGTAACTAAAAACTAAAACAAAGTGGTTTTTAATAATATAAATTTATCTTACATATTTCTTCCATATCACTGAGGTATTTTTCTTTATGATTGCACGATGTATTACAGAAACAAAAGTCTGCATCTATTCTCTTACTAAGTGACTCCTTGGTTCGATCAATGTCGTACTTCAATTTTTGTCCTTGTTTTAACCAACTTGCAAGGATATAAAATCCCGAAACTATAATACCGAGAAAAACAATATCTATTTTTGTATCTATCCAGCTTCGTATATCAAGCCCGTTACGGATGCTAAAAATGACCAAGGCAAGGGTCATCCCCCACCCAACATAAAGTATCTTCTTATTCTGTGATTCTTGTTTACATAGGAGTTCACATAAATGATAGGTAATTCTTAAAGTTGATTTATTTATCACGCCTTTCCATTGGGCTTCAAAAGTCTTGTAGCTCGCCATATCCATTTAATATTACCCCCTGTGTTTGGAATAATATCCCCTTAATTATTATTATGAAGCCTTGATAGCCTTAATAACTAGATATTTAGTATATTTCCGCAATATCGTTTTGGGTAATTTCTTATCTAGACCGTGTACTATTCTCGGAAATAGACAAAAACGTACAATGAAAGAGGGTTTTTGTATTTTTGCATAGAAGATTATGGTAAATAAAACCTGGAAAAACTCTAAGTATATTCTGCTGATTCAGTTATGTCCTGCCGAATAAACGTAAAAGCATAGTTTATAAGATACTGAAATCGCAAAGGAGAAGCAATTATGGCTGAAGGCCTTATATAAATATGTGTATTACTGGTTTTCTAACGAATATGAGAATATAAAATCTATGTCCGAAGGTGCACAGCCGAATTTAAATGCGCAGAAGATAAAAGAATATCCCATCCCCGTTCCTCCGCTGCCAGTCCAACAGGAGATTGTCCGAATCCTTGATAAATTTACTACACTGGAGGCAGAGCTGGAAGCAGAGCTGGAAGCAGAGCTGGAGGCAAGAAAAAAGCAATATGAGTATTATAGGGACGAACTCTTCACTTTCAGCAATGATGTAGAATGGAAGACGCTTGGTGGGAGCAATGGCATTGCTGATATTGGTACAGGAAGCAGCAATACTGTCGATGCCATTGAAGATGGAAAATATCCGTTCTATGTAAGATCAGCATATATATTAAAAATAAATACTTATGAGTTTGACGAGGAAGCTATTATTACATCCGGAGATGGTGTTGGTGTCGGGAAAATACTCCATTATGTTAACGGAAAATTTGGGCTTCATCAAAGAGCATATAGAATACGTATTATTAATAATGATATCATGACAAAATACGTTTATCATCTCATGAAAAGTAATTTTGAAAGATATATTCTGGGAAGTGCAGTAAATTCATCTGTAACTTCTGTAAGAAAACCCATGCTAGAAAAGTACCCAGTCCCCGTCCCCTCACTTGCCGAACAAGAACGCATCGTTGCTATTCTTGACCGTTTTGATTCTTTGGTCAATGATATTACTCAAGCCTTGCCCGCCGAAATCGCGGCGCGGCGCAAGCAGTATGAATATTACCGTGATAAGCTGTTGACATTTAAGGAGGCCGTATCATGATTACCTATAATATCGTGGCTGCTTCCAACGAAGCCACCGTTGTTGCTGAGTACACACCCGAATCATATCGCGCCACAGATTATCAGAGTGAAGCAGCGCTGGAAAAGGATTTTATCAGCCGTCTTTGCGGGCAGGGCTAAAGTACTGCAAAAACAGCTGGAAGATCCCAATGCAAGAATTATCATCACAACTATCCAGAAGCTCGATGTATTTATCGGAAAAAATAAATCGCATGAAGTTTTTAGGCAGCATATTGTTTTGATTTTCGATGAGTGCCACCGCTCCCAGTTTGGCGATATGCACAAAAAAATCATTAAGGCGTTTAAAAACTACCACATCTTCGGCTTCACGGGTACGCCGATCTTCGCCAAGAATGCTGCCAGCGGCGGTAACCCGTTGCTAAAAACAACAGAGCAGGCATTTGGGGACAAGATACATACCTACACTATAGTAGACGCCATCAACGACCGTAACGTGCTACCTTTCCGCATAGACTATATCAACACAGTAAAAAAGAAGGATAATCTAAAAGATAAGCAAGTTTACGCCATCGACACTGAAGAAGCCATGTCTGCACCGGAGCGTATCTACGAGGTGACGAAATATATCCTTGACCACTTTGATCAGAAGACATATCGGCATCAGAATCGGTCTTATTTCACACATGGAGTTATAACCAATGTTGAGGAAGTGGCGAGCGCCAGGCACAATACCGCGAAAGAGGAGAGAAATAACCGGAAGATCAATGGCTTTAACTCTATTTTTGCTGTAGCCTCTATCCCCATGGCAATGAAGTATTATACCGAGTTCAAGCGGCAGTTGGCAGAACGGAATCAAAAGCTTGCCATTGCAACAATTTTCAGCTTCAGTGCCAACGAGGATGACCCTGAGGATGCTTTGCCGGACGAGGGCTTTGAAACAGAGAAGTTGGATAAAACCTCCCGAGACTT
>JAQWCA010000265.1 GCA_028706065.1 Tepidanaerobacteraceae bacterium | reverse complement strand
AACTTGCATAACTTTATCGCCTTCACGATAAACATGCAAGCGATAATGGTGTTCTTTTTTGTTACTAGCTGGTGGGTTCAATAAAGCTTGGAGACTGTTGTTCAAGTTTTCAACCCCAACCACCCCTCTTTTCATGGGTGTTAGCACCTGAATATCTTTCATTGGATCAAAGTTGTTGTATTCAGGCAATCGGGTTTTGGTCAATTCCAAGATCGATTGTAAAATATCTTCTGGTAAAAGGACTTGTTCAAAGAAAAAGTCCTTGTTTTTTACATTCAGATAAGGAAAGTAACCTTTGTTTATACGATGAGCATTTATAACAATCATACTTTCCCGAGCTTGCCGAAATATCTCGTCAAGAACAATCACCGGGATTCGGGAGCTTTCAATGATTTCTTTTAGTATGCTACCAGGCCCTACCGATGGTAGCTGATCTTTGTCCCCTACCATGATAAGACGAGCACCGGGCCTAACAGCTGAAAGAAGATGGTGCATAAGTATGATATCTACCATTGATGTCTCATCTATAATAACGACATCTGCTTCTAAAGGGTCATCCTGGTCTTTACCGAAGGCCATGCCACCTTCCTCATATGCCTTGTAATCCAACAACCGATGGATAGTCTTCGCTTCAACTCCGGTAGTTTCAGCCATGCGCTTGGCTGCTCTGCCCGTAGGTGCTGCCAGTGCTATTTTTAAATCGTGCTTTTTGAAAAATTCCAGCAGACTCTGAATAGTCGTAGTTTTACCGGTACCCGGGCCGCCGGTAATTACCATCACTCCACAGGATGCCGCTTTTTCTAAAGCTTCCCGCTGACGCTCTGCCATCTTTATACCACATTGTTTTTCAATTTTATCTATATCCTCTTGGGTAATATCTAAAGGTTTATCCAACATTGCTGCCAATAAAAAAAGCCTTCGAGCTACGGCTTTTTCCGAATAGTAAAAAGCTGCTAAATATACGTCCTCCCTACCCCAGGCTCTTTCCACCACAATGTCCTGTTTTTCCTCAAGGGCTAAGAATGCCTGGTTTAAGAGTTTATTTTCAACTGCCAAAAGCTCTGCTGCTTTATTTAGAAGCTCTTCCACGGGCATAAAAACATGTCCTTGGTCAGCAGCCCTATACATAGCATATTTTAAACCGGCGCAAAGTCGCTCAAGGGAATCATTTTCCATACCCATCTTTTGAGCTATGCTATCGGCTGTCTTAAATCCAATACCATATACTTCGTCTGCCAGCCTATAAGGGTTTTCCTTCAGAACGTTAATAGATTTCTCGCCGTAATTCTTATATACCCTTACGGCTATACCGGGACCAATCCCATATTGCTGTAAAAACAGCATAATTTCTCGAGTTTCCTGCTGTTCCCCATAGGATTCCTTTATCATTTGGAGCTTTTTTTCTCCAATACCAGGAATCTTTAGAAGTTCCTCCGGAGAATTACTCATTACCTCCAAGGATCTTTCCTGAAACTCTTCCACGATCTTTTTTGCGGTGGCAGGGCCTATTCCGCGAATCACCCCAGATGCCAAGTAGTTTTCTATCTCATTTACTGTTGCCGGCATAAGAGTCTCGTAAAACTCCACTTTAAACTGATATCCATACTCTTTATGCATAATCCAGTTCCCTTTGAGCTTTAACACTTCCCCCACATCTAGCGAAGGAAAATATCCCACAGCTGTAACGAGATCATTATTATCCTTTTCTGTAAGCTTTGCCACCGTAAAACCATTTTCTTGATTGTAAAATGTAATTCTCTCTACGGTGCCTTCCACTTCTACCATATTAGCACCTCATTGACTAAATACTATTGTTAATGGTGTACCTGTTCGGTTTATTCTAACATTTTTTGAATTTACATGCAACTACATTACTTCCATATGTTTCCATGCATCTTTATTTTCGTAACTATTCAGAGGTTGAAAACAGACCCCAGCTGTTTGTCGAATAAGTGTCGACATATTTTGGACCTGTAAAAATAAAGGAACTAGGAGGTTTTTTGTCGAATTGTATTCGTTCAACGTATATTTATCTATAAGGACGGAGGAAATCATGAGCGTAAAACCAACTAACCAATTTGACCCAATACCTCTTATTCTTCTTTTCTTGACAATATTAATCTCCTATCTACTCTTTTTTACCGGCATCTATTCGGTTTCACCGCTACCCGATGGTAAACCGGCTTTGGTTATTGAAAATACGGTGTTGTCAGAAGACACACCATTTATAATCGAGAACGATCAGGTACTTTTATCATATAATATTATTAAAGAACATTTAGACCCACATATATTTTGGGATGCAGCCGAGAATAAAGTCACTATAACAACATATAATAAAACGGTTCAGCTTGCCACCGAGAGTTTGACAGCTATGATAAATACAAGGCCTGTTAAAATATCATTCCCTGTAAAAACAGTCACTACACAGCCGTACATACCAATTCGACTTTTGGAGGATTTGTACGGTATAAAAGTAAAAGTTGTTGAGGACATGAACCGCGTAATCATCGATAAAAATCTTCATTCCCGCAGGATAGGTGAAATAAAGGCCGATAAAACGATAATGAAACTTTCACCCACTTGGTTTTCCGTTGGTGCAGTAACAATAAATAAAGCTGATGAACTCACGGTCTATTCTCTTGAGAACGGTTGGTTTCAAATTAGAACTGAAGACGGCCTGATCGGCTACATTCCGGAAGATAAACTGGAGGTAGTGGAAATGATAAAAACATCTGATAAAAAGTCTGATCAGGAACGTAAAAATCCGAGTCGAGGTAAATTGAATATGGTGTGGGACTACATTTACAAAGTTACACCGGATAAAAGTGGCCAAACAGCACCCCAAGGCCTTGATATAATTTCACCCACTTGGTTTTCTATAATCGACGGTAAAGGCACAATCGAAAGCAAAGCAGATATATCCTACATCGAATGGGCCCATGAAAACAACCTTGCTGTGTGGGCACTGATAAAAAATAACTTTGATCCGGATATAACCCATGAATTTTTATCCAGTTCTGAAACACGAGATAAAATTATCCGTCAGATTCTGATGTATGCAGAACTTTTCCGTTTAGATGGCATAAACATAGATTTTGAAAATGTGTATCTTGAAGACAAGGACTTATTGATCCAGTTTGTAAGGGAGCTTACGCCCATACTCAGAGAGGCGGGCATTGTGGTTTCAATGGACGTAACAGTCAAATCTACAAGCAGATCGGAAGAGCACACGTC
>JAQWCA010000264.1 GCA_028706065.1 Tepidanaerobacteraceae bacterium | reverse complement strand
CGCATAAAGGCTCTTGCATCTATATTTCACAGACATTTGTCGAAGATATTCTGTTTTCAAGTTACGGCTGCGGCTTAAATGGCTAAGTTGGTTTGTAAAAAACTATAGTTTTTGGGTACTAATCATATTATAATGAGTGATGTTTAACAGGTATTTTTACACATAAGGCTTATGCTTGCTACAGCAAAGCCGGAATAAAGCAGAAAAGCCGGTCCTTTAGTGAGACTGGTTTTTTTAATTTTCAGCAGGATCTTCAAGAATGAAATCTCAAGGCAAGAACTTCTTAAACTTAAATATGAACTTTTGTACATCTTACTCAAAAATGGTTGACTTGATTTTAATGATTATGTATTATTTATATATAGAACAAATGTCAAGCACATATGTACACAAATTAAAAGGAGTTGCGATCATATGCTGGACAAGACGGATTATACAATGCTTTATCGGGTTGCTAAATACTATTACGAGGATAATCTATCACAAAGTGAAATAGCACAGATAGAACATGTGTCGCGTCCTCATATTTCAAGATTGCTCGACAAAGCCCGTGAATGTGGAATAGTGCAAATAAAAGTCGTTCTACCTGATGAATTGCAGGTTTCGAAAACTGAAAAGACGCTACAGAAAGAGCTTGGGTTAAATGATGTAATTGTGGTTCCGGTACCGACAGGAATTGGCCAAGACAGTAAAAAACTTTCCATAAGTATAGCTACCGTTGCTGCCAGATATCTTCCTGACCTGATTAAAGATTGCAGCAAAGTGGGAATAGGATGGGGCTTTACGATGTACCAGACTTCTTTGCAACTTGCCTACTGTGACAGCTGTAAAAATGTAACATTCATTCCCCTCATAGGTCTCTCCGGCGTTGACAATCCATATCTTCAGATCAACACAATTTTAGATCGTTTTGCTGAGAAATTCGGCGCAGATAGTTTCTATACCAATATCCCCGCAGTAAGAGAAAATGACAGTGAGTTGCCCCAAATCGAGAAAGAGCGCTATGTTAAACTTCAACAATATTGGGGCAAACTGGATGCTGCTGTCATAGGACTTGGGGTTCCTCCGAATGTCGGTAAATTCCTCATAAGCGAGGTTTCTCATGAATATAAGGAGATGATGGCCAACAGTAATACAATTGGGGATATATTATGTCAATTTTTTTACCCAGACGGGTCAATAATTGATTTTAAGTCACATTACGAGCAATTCTCTTTTCCAATTCATAAGCTCAGAGATATTAAAAAAGTAATATGTCTGGCAGGAGGTCCCGCTAAGGTGGACGGAATTATTACAGCAGCTCGAAACGGATTTTATAATACGCTTCTTACGGACAGTGTAACAGCGAGTTTGATCTTGGATAGATTATAGAATTTAACAATTTAAATAAGAATGGATGTGATTTAATGGTAGAAGTTATCATGGTTTCTCATGGAGATTATGCCAAGTCTATGTTGGAAAGTGCTCAAATGATTGTAGGGGAACAGGACCATGTTCAGACATTTGGATTATATTTAGGTGACAGTGTAGATAAACTGCGGGAGGATCTAGTAGAAGCCATTGAAAAGGTACAGAAAGACGGTGAGCTTCTGGTTCTTACGGATATGTTTTCCGGCAGCCCGTTTAACATTACGTATTCATTGATGCAGCATTATTCATTTCGCCACATTACAGGTATAAATTTGCCAATGTTATTAGAAATACTGACATCCAGAGAATCCGCCGGTGTGGAGGAGCTATGTGAAATGATTTTGGATAAGGGGAAAGCAACGATAATTGATGTAAATAAGTTTTTTGAGGAGGTGAACCAGTGAGAAATATAGTTTTGGCTAGAATAGACGACCGCCTTATCCATGGACAGGTAGTAACTTCCTGGGTAAAGCAGACAAATGCAAATCGAATCATTATTGTTGATAACCCGCTCACAAAAGATGTATTTATGCAAAGATTGCTTAAAGCTGCGGCACCATCGGGAATATCTGTAAGTATATTGACCACGGAAGATGCCGTAAAGTTTCTAAAAGAGGAACCATCTGCCGGGGAAAACATCATTATCCTCGTAAAAGTCCCCGAAGCCATAGAAGCATTAATTGACGGTGGAGTTGTACTGGACAAGGTTATTCTGGGCGGAATGGGGGCAAAGGAGGGGAGAAGTAGGTTTAATAAAAACGTATCCGCCAGTTCTAAGGAGGTGGAATGTATCAAACGTATACTGGAAAAAGGTGTATCCATGTATTATCAGATGGTTCCTAATGAGAGAGCGGTTGATGTAAAAAAAATAATATAGAGGAGGGCAATCATGAGTTTTATTCAATCTTTTTTAGTAGCACTTGTCTATTACTTAGCAAATAGCCCATGGCCTTTTGGCGGTATGGGAAACTACGCTATATTATATCGCCCTTTAGTTAACGGATTTGTTATAGGACTGATTTTAGGTGACCCTGTAAAAGGTACGATAATCGGAGCAACTATTAACCTTATGTATATTGGATTCATCAGTGCAGGCGGTTCAATGCCCAGTGACATGTCACTGGCGGGTATATTGGGAACAGCCCTGGCTATTACAGGGGGCATGGATGTAAATGCGGCTGTGGCAATTGCGGTTCCTTTAGGATTGCTTGGCTCGATTGTTTGGGTTGGACGTATGACTATAAGTACCGCATTTGTACCTTTGGCTGAAAAATATGCGGACGAAGGTAAACCGGAAAAGGTCTGGATAGTGAACGTCCTGCTGCCCCAAGCACTATTATTTGTCATGACCTTTATCCCGTGCTTTTTAGCGGTTTATTTTGGCGGAGCATATATTCAGGACGCAATTAATGCTTTAGGTGGAGAAACCCTTAGAATTCTGAGCATTATTGGCGGTATGTTGCCTGCAGTCGGAATCGGAATGATCTTGCTGGCTATTTTCAAAGGGGAAGCAAAAGTTTTCTTTTTTCTGGGATTCTTATTAGCTGCCTACTTTAAAGTTGCCATATTACCGTTATGCCTTATTTCTCTTTGCATAACCATAATTTATATGCAACTAAAAGAAAAAGGAGGTGCCACCAATAATGGATAATACAGGACAACATTTATTAAAAAAGAAAGACTTAAAAACCGCATGGCTTAACTGGATGTACTATTTCCAGTCATGCTATAACTATGAGCGTATGCAGGGCATTGGTTTTCTCCATTCTATGTCACCTATTATACAGCGGCTTTACGGTGATGACCCGGAAGAAAGAAAAAATGCAAT
>JAQWCA010000263.1 GCA_028706065.1 Tepidanaerobacteraceae bacterium | reverse complement strand
CATTGATTGATATTATAGCTTCTTCAAGATCATAATTTCCATCCATAGCCTTTATCATATCGATATAATACCAGCGTTTGATTTCGTAGTTTTTTTCATTCTTAGTAGTGACTACCTCATTAGTTACAATTGTCTGATAAAGCGAAGTGATCCGCTGCTGTCCGTCAAGGATAAGTAAATCGGGCTTTACTTCATCGTCGAGTTTTACACCTTCCACGGGTTTTGTTTTAAATCTTACGTTTTCGTTTCCGGTTTCAAGCAGCATAACCGCACCGATAGGAAAGGATTTTGCAACACTGGCAAGAATTCCTTTAATACGGTTGTCATCCCAGATCCATCCCCTCTGGAAATCCGGCAATTGTATTTTACCGCTGTGAACATCTTTCAAGATTTCAAATAAACTTCTCTTGGTTGAATCAAAGGTTTCCATAATATCACCTGCTTTCTTAATTATCCACCACAACCTTATATTACAGTAATTCTAGACTGAAGCTCTTTTTCCTCCCTCTCGCTCGTAAACAACCCATCCCAACCTCTAGCCCCTTAAGAGCTTGATTGCTCCTAAAGTTTGCAAGAAAAAGCCCCGTGAGAGAGCAAATGTTAACTTTCCCACGGGGCTTCTTGGTTTCTCTCCTTCGGTGCTGACAGGTTAGGTCAGCTTGGGGAAGGGGTGTTTCGGGTTAGGTTGGTTATTGAGCTATGGTGTTAATATACATAATGTCTGAATTACTACCACTTTCATGTAAGAACCACATATGCCAATCATCATTTGATTTAATAACTGTTGGTGTACCATAATACCCTGAAGATGCTGTTACAATAGCTTGATCTGTTTTCGCCCAGTTGATGCCATCTGTAGACCAGGCATAACCTATAGCCTGAGGTCCCTTTCCAGCAGAATACCACATGTAGTAGAAATCACCATCTTTTACTACCCAGGGTTGGTAAAGTGCACCAATATCCCATTCTGCGTCAGTCCCCGGCTTCAATACCGGTTCAGCAACAGCTGTATATGAACCTAAATATATTTTCTCCCCTCATAGCTCCAGTTCTTAAAAAGTTCATCTTCCAAAATCAACGCTTCAAATGGCGGCAAAAGAAAATCAATAATTATTTCAATGACGTGGTTAAAGTCAAGCTTATATTTCAATATTTTCTTGCAGAAATTATCCCACCGCTTCAGGATATCGATATCCCCTGCTAACCTAGAAATTATGGCAACAGAATCCTTTTCATATGGTGTGCCCCGATTAGTAAGAGTTTCATAAATCGCTTCTTGCAGTTTTCTACCCTCGAAATCAAAAGTTGTTGCTAAATAATATAATATCGTAGAAATCCTTCATGCGTCCTGTGGCCTCCATTAAAACGATAATGGCATCTAGTTTTTCTGCCACAGTAGATTCCAAAGAATATGTTAACACCTTAGGTTTTTCAAACTCCGGCAAAATCACCGGTAGAATTCTTTCAACTGCAGCAGGCACAATAACATCACCCACACCAAAATCAATACTAAAAGGTGTTCTTGTTCTACCCATATAACCAATAAGATTAACTCTGATACCATGGTAATCTTTAATCTCACTTATTACCTCTAAACTTCTGATTTCAAACCTCATGTAATCGTGTTGACTGGGCAAGGAAATTAAATCTTTAACAAGTGCTTCAACAGAATCCATACTATTAATATAATTTTTTAATAAGTAATCCGCATCAACCGTCGGCCTTATTGTAAATTCGCTGAGTGCGTATAGCAAAAAACCTCCTTTAAGAATGAGGTTATCTCGATAACGAGAGCGAGAAAGCCTGCGAATAAATTCTTCTTGATAGAAGAGACTTAATAACTGTTGCAATTGAATGCCTTGCTTTTTCGACTCATTTTTTAGCCTAGCTAATACTGATGCCGCCCGATTAGTCATCATAGCCACACCCCTATGTACGTCTGCACTTTGTTTCTTATATTAAATACTTCGGCATATTCAAATAGCCTTCTTACATTTTTCCTTCGATCTTTGATGTAGCGTTGAATGGCGTTGTTAAATACTTCTTTCTCTAATTTGGTTTCATAACGGAGGACATCACAAATAGTGCGGTCACGATTATATATCTTAACCGCAATTCCTTCAATTTTTATTTTGTCTATGCCGACTTGCAGAAGTTTAGGTTCTAAATAAAATGGCTCGATAAGGGGGTACTCAATTGCGTACTGTGATTTTGTACTGTTTTTATCTACCGCTATTTGCCATGCCACCGGTATACGATCTGTATAACTATGATGTAGCAATGCACTTTCAAGAAATATTATCGCATGTGGAAATAGTCGCGCTATCACAGCTTCTTCCCTACTAACATAGCCTGCCAACTCATAAAAGCCATGTTTAATCCTTGTAATAACTCCATCATCTACAAGCCTCTTTATTTGGCGACTTGAAAGCCCAAACTCATTTAGCTCTGATGTTTTGAGGATACCTCCTCGCCCCTGAAATTCTTCTTTTAGTTTTCCTATTATAACCATTTTGCACCTCACGACCCGCTCCCATTTCTCAAAGCGGGTATTTAAGTGCATTTTACCATATTATTACTGCATATTCAACGATTCGAGATTTTATTTTTACAAAGCTCCAAAGGTGTTTTTCTTCCCATCTCTAATTAGAAAAACCTCATCATAACCGATGGCTTGACTGAGGTCTTTTCACCGATCCAACCAGTTTTTTTAAATTATGCTTGTCCAGCAGTACAAACTGTAAGCGACCTCAAGCTCCATAAAGTTATGGCAGCATCTATAAATGCACATAGACCACAGGGACTGTCCCTGTGGTCTTCTATAAACCAAATAAACCAAAGCATCAGATTAAAGTTCCGGGCTCATCAATTCATACTTGACCTTCTCAGTTGAGTATTGATGATATTTAAGATGCTTATCTCGTTGAAGCTTACCTATTAGGATGTAGGTAGGAATACCCTTATCAGCACAAAACTTTTTGATGCTAGGCAAAGAAAAATCTCTTTTTCTCACAAAACTATTATACTCCGCCGTATCAATTAAAGTATTTGCGGCAAATTTGTTTGCCCTATCCTCCGACTCACCTTTTGCAAAATCATAGTCAATTAATTTATCCTCAATATCCCCGTTTATGATGTGCCCAATCTCATGAAAAAATGTGAACCAAAATATATCTGCAAATTTACGTCTCGTAGTCATAAGCAAATTTAAGGTGCCGTCATCGTTCTTTTTAATCACCCCTTGA
>JAQWCA010000262.1 GCA_028706065.1 Tepidanaerobacteraceae bacterium | reverse complement strand
ATTTTTCGAAGGGAGATTTACATGAATCGAGCTAATTATATAACAAAAGCCGCCGTTATTGCTACGGTATATGTTTTAGTTACGTATCTTTTTAAACCCATTGGTTATGGCCCTTCACAAATTAGAGTATCTGAAGCTTTAACCCTGTTACCACTTATGGAATCATCTGCTGTTCCCGGACTTTTTATCGGGTGTTTGCTTGCTAACATATTAGGCGGGTTAGGATTATGGGATGTTTGCCTTGGTAGCTTAATTACTTTGGTAGCCGCATATATAACAGGGAAAATGTCAAATCCAATTCTGGGTTCATTACCACCGGTTATATTAAATGCCTTCGGAGTACCTATTTATCTCACAAAGATTTATGGTCTGCCCTATTGGCCAATGGTTGTTTCTATTGGCTTGGGTCAATTTATAGCAGTAGTAGGGTTGGGTATTCCTTTATTTTTTGTTATAAAAAGGACAAGTTTGAAATTATTCTTAAAAAAAAATAAATAGAAGGGGTGTTATATATTGAACTTTAAATACCTCTACAATCGCTTTAATGAAAGCAGCATATTTCAGTACATAAAAGACGGTAAGAAAATCATTTATATTTTTTTATTGTTAATGACTTTTGCAAGTATAATGTTAATATGGTTTAACATTATGCTTAGCCCCCCAAATGCAGCGAATGAAGCTTTTGTTCAATTTGAAGTCAGCAGTGGCATTACAGCAAAGCAACTAGCAGTACAAATGAAAGATAAAGGTATAATCAAAGATCCTCTTGCTTTTAGATTGTATGCAAAACTAAATGGCTTAGATGTTAAGATAAAATCGGGTAACTACCTTCTTAGTCCTTCAATGACCCTAAAACAAATTTTAGATAAATTAGTTACAGGAGAAACTATAAACAATGACATAAAAATAACTATACCTGAAGGGAGTAACTTGGAGACAATAGCCTCGATTTTTCAGAAAAGGGGTTTGGTTTCTAAGGATGATTTTATTGGATCAGCTAATGTCAATAAATTTAAAATTAAATATTCTTTTTTAGAAGAATTTCCTGAGGATACCAGTCTAGAAGGATTCCTCTTTCCAGATACATATTTTTTACCAAAGGGTAAAAAACCGGAGTTCTACATTGATGTTTTATTAAATATGTTCGAAAAAACTTATTTCAGCAAAGTAGACAAACTTTTAAAGGAAAACGGTATTGAGTATACGCCATATCAAATAGTTACAATAGCCTCTATTATTGAGGCTGAGGCAAAACTAGATAGTGAAAGACCTATAATTGCTGGTGTGTTTTATAATAGATTGCGAATTGGAAAGCCTTTAGAATCTTGCGCAACAATAGCCTACATAATTGATGAGCATAAAGAAATATTAACATTTGAAGACCTGGAAGTAGATTCGCCATATAATACTTATAAAAACATTGGCCTTCCACCGGGTCCCATAGGATCAGCAGGACTCTCTTCACTTATGGCGGCAGCTAATCCTGCAGAAGTGGATTATTTATATTTTGTTGCTAAAGGTGACGGCTCACATGTTTTTAGCAAGACTTATGCAGAACACTCAGAGGCTCAAAACAGTATTCAGAAAGTCAAATAAAGCAAGAGCATTCACTCACAGGAATAAAAAACCATTCAAAGGGGATTATACTCTTGGGTGATTTACTAAATGAAAAGAAATAAACGTATCTATTTTTTATTTATTTGGTTTGCCTCATTAAGTTTGATTCTTATCTTTCGGCTCTATTACATTCAGATTTTTAAAGGATCTTTTTTAAAGCAGGAAGCCTTCATGCAAAAAACAGGTGCAATCACTGAAACAGCAAGGGGAGATATTTTAGACAGGAACGGTAAATCCTTAACAGGTTCTTACGCTGCAGATTTTGCAATTATATCACCGAATTGGTTGTCAGTATCAGAAAAACAGCTTTTGTTAGAAAAAAATATATTAACTTCTCTTGACGATAATAAAATCAATACCATAAAAATAACCATGGAAAACCAAGAAATACTAAATGAACTTAACGATAAAACTCCAGGCGTATTTATTTATAACAAGAGTGTTCGATATGGTCCAAAGGCTTTAGCTACGCATACAGTCGGTTTCCAGGGTCAGACCGGAATTGAAAAGGCTTTTGATAGTTTACTTGAAAGTGATGTAAAACGATATATAATCACTGATGGTTTATCGCAACCGATTGCTGGTTTTGCTTTTAATGATAAAAAGTCCTGGCCCTGGGGTATAAAGTTAACTCTGGACAAAGATATTCAAAAAATTATAGAAAATGTTATGGATAAAAGGATAGAAACAGGAGCCGTTGTAGTGATGGAAGCAAATTCGGGAGAAATTCTGGCCATGGCTAGTAGGCCTAATTATAAACAGTTCGAATTAAAAGAGTATTTGAATCAAGAAAATGCACCATTAGTAAATCGAGCTATTGAAAGTTATACCCCAGGTTCAATATTCAAAATTGTTATTTTATCAGCAGCACTCGAAGAAAACCTGACAGATTTGGATGAGGTTTTTTATTGCTCAGGCTTTGAAAAAGTTGGAGGTAATATATTTAGATGTTCAAGTTTTGAGGATGGTGGTCATGAGGAAATAACATTAAAAGATGCCATGGCCTTTTCATGCAATTCAGTTTTTATACAATTAGGTCTAAGATTAGGGAAGGATAATATTCTTAAGTATGCAAGGTTATATGGTTTAGGTGAAAAAACTTTTGTTGGTTTACCAGAAGAAAAAGAGGGGAATATACCAGAAAAAAAAGAAATATTTTATCAAGACTTAGGTAACATATCAATTGGTCAAGGGGCTATCGGGATAAGCCCTATTCAAGCAGCCCAAATGATTTTAATTTTAGTTAATGATGGGGTGTTTAAAAATCCAATATTGATAAAAGAAATCATTGATCAAGATAGAAAAGAACAACCTATTGGCCTATCGAAGCAAAAAACCGGCAGGATTTTATCTGAAGAAACATGCAGAAAAGTAAAAGAAACACTTGAAGCAGCAACTAACTATGGTACAGGTAAAAGAGCCAACCCTCAAAATAAAAATCAAATTGGAGGTAAAACGGGAACTGCTGAAGTTGAAAATAATAATTCTCATGCTTGGTTTGTTGGATATTATCCAGTCAAGACACCAGAATTAGTCATATCCGTTCTTGTAGAACGAGGAGGTTCAGGCTCTATTAAAGCAGCACCGGTTTTTAAAGAAATAGTTGAAAAAATAACGGCCATTGATAATAATTGAAATGAACA
>JAQWCA010000261.1 GCA_028706065.1 Tepidanaerobacteraceae bacterium | reverse complement strand
AGTCTACTGTTTCATGGGAACTTTAATATTTTTTACTTCTTTAAAAGCATGAACTAATGTAACAAAGAAACATCCTTGCCATATGCTTATCTTTTGCCGGTTGTCAACAACCCCGTCCCTCTGACATATTCATATCTTTTTTGGTCAAGTCAGCTCTTGCGCTGAATATGTATCATATAAGTATCTCAAAGTATTCTATCCCTGTTTGTTTATCTTCTAATTCCTGGAGGTACTTTGCAGCTCTTAAAATAGACTCTAGCAATTCCTTACTGTCTTTTGTAAAAATATCTCTAAGTATTGTAAGAATTATTCTAAGCTGCACTTTTCCTTTTATTTCTTCGTCTGTATATCCTGAAATGTCGTAGAGTAGGTATTCATAGTCTGGATTAAGTCTATATAATTGTGTAAAAAGGGATCTTTGCTAATGATTCACACAAGTAAAAAAAGAATATAGACACCTCCCAAAGGGCTATGGCCTATCTATGAAATGGGCCAAGAAAATTTATTCCACGTACATTTCAGGAATTATATATTCCTGAGTGACTTTTATCTCAAATGGAAAATGGTCATCAATCTGTTTAATACGGCTAATTATTTCATTACCAAATGTTTTATGTTCAAATATTTGTGAAGCTATGGTATCTGAACCCATCGATAGCATTACTCCTATGTGACGGTAAAATCCATATAAAGAGACATGAGAAAAAGAATATCCACTATTATTGAAAGCTATATACGGGAACTTAGGAGGAATCCAAATACCTGTAATGTCACAAAAATTATCCCTATTCATTGACCTTGTTATCCGGGGATACTGCATGTATTCATTACATATTCCTAATCTTTCGGCATAGACTTTAACCAGATATTCAAGTTCGCAATAGGTCAAACCGAAACAAGCGCGAGATAACTCTTCATTCTCCTTAAAGTACCAAGAGTTATTACTTTCAATCCTTTTTTCTATACCAAAATAGCAGGTATTGGCAACCGGCATTCGAACAACATAATTACTAAGCTGCTTATACCTTTTACGATTATAAAAATCATGATCAACAAACTCAGTTAATAAGATACAACCATCACGTATCATAAAAAAACCTTTAATGTATTTTTCGCAACTCTTTGTGTCCTTACCCCACAAATAATAAGGCCAACTTTGAAAAGAAACCCCGTTTTTATCTCTCACATAGATACCGGAATAACAAAATAATTCTCCGTGCTCAGAAAGATAAAGTGCTTTATTTGACGAATCAGGAATTACAATGTTTTTGCCGATTTGCTCCGGAAAATCTAATTCATGATAAAAATCAGACAACATTTTATTTCCTCCAAATGTAATTATGCTAACTGCATCAGCCAATGTAGGTGTCTTTTTTACTGAATTTGCCAGAGCTAACACCCTTTCTTTTACCTGTGGATGTATTTCTCCAACCGATACACCTTCATAAGTCATACCTGTAATTAAGCCTATCATGTCTACCCCTATTTGTTCTATGGCTTGAGCAGCTTCACCAACTTCTTCAGGTGTTTTTGCCGGTATTCCCAGAAGATGCTTATCGTCAGGATGGGCTATGTATGCATCAACTAATAGACCGGATTTGTGAGCCTTTGTAACCCATTCTTCAAGGTCCTCTAAGGTGGTCTTATGTGTATAAAGACCATCAGCTCCAGCTTGAGCTATATTATAAAAATCTTCATCTTCAAGAATAATAGGTTGCTTTTCAGTAAATCCTCCTGGAACTCCAACTGTAATGAAAATTTCCTCTCCTACAGCACTTCTAACACCGGATATGACCTTTAACATTTCGTCTAAGGAAAGTCTATGCCTTACAGCCTCAGCCGCATACATGTCTTTGGCTCCATATAATCCCCGGGCTAATACCACTGCCGGATGGTTTGGCTCAAGAAGTCTAGCTCCAGCCGCCACCGCCGCTCGGGCCATTCTTGCATCATCACTCGTTAAACCGGTACTAAGGAGGGTTGTCCCTCCATGTATATCTACAATGTCGCTAAGCCTGCAGTCTACTGTTTCATGGGGCTTTAATATTTTTACTTCTTTAAAAGCATGAACTAATGTAACAAAGAAACATCCTTGCCATATGCATTATCTTTTGCCGGTTGTCAACAACCCCGTCCCTCTGACATATATGATGTGCATCTTTTTTGTGATTTCATACCAAAAGAACCTTGAAATTGAAAACAACATCCAAGGTTCTATTGTCAATTTTTTCTGTATTATTTCTCCGAAACTTTTTATGCATGGTAATGAAACTTTATACTTTGATTGAGTTCTTGCACTATGATTGGAATGTAGGTCAGCTAATGTATTTTTTAACATCTTCCACACTTTTATATTCTAAGATATCCTCAATTATAATTTCTAATGTTACGGTGTCTAGCTTTGATATTCTTGTCTTAAATTCATCCGGTAGCATTCCGAATTTTTTAGTTAATAATTTTATCACAGCCTTCACCAGCGCCTCTTCTCTTCCTTCTTCTCTTCCTTCTGCTCTTCCTTTTTCTATTCCTTTTTCTATTCCTTCTGCTCTAAGCTGTTCAGCTAAAGTCATGACAACCTCACTCCCTTCTGGATAGGTATTTTCAATTTTATCGATTATTTTATTCATATCTTTTTTGGTCAAGTCAGCTCTTGCGCTGAATATGTATCGTATAAGTATCTCAAAGTATTCTATCCCTGTTTGTTTATCTTCTAATTCCTGGAGGTGCTTTGCAGCTCTTAAAATAGACTCTAGTAATTCCTTACTGTCTTTTGTAAAAATATCTCTAAGTATTGTAAGAATTATTCTAAGCTGCACTTCTCCTTTTATTTCTTGGTCTGTATATCCTGAAATATCGTAGAGTAGGTATTCGTAGTTTGGGGCATATTTTTTTATGTCTTGGGGAAGTTTCTCATAGCCTGTTATCATTTGGCCCAGCGAAGTCTTAATGTTCCAACTGTCTTTGCCGTGGTATATTACCAGTGGTATTATCATCGGTAGTTCATATGTCTTTTCTTTTTTTGTTTTGGCTTCCCATATTTCTATCATATATTTTAGTAGTTGAAAGGCTATGTCTTTGCTTATGTAGCTCTTATGCTCAAATAGGAAATAAATGTAGCCTTCGCTTTTGTTTATATCTGCTTTGAAGAGCAAATCTGAAAAGCTTTCTTGGAGTTCTTCATTTATAAAGCTGTCTTTTTGAGGTTCTAAAGTATCTACGTCTATTATTTTTATGATGTTTTGGGGTAAATAATTATTTAAAAAGTCTTTGGCTACTT
>JAQWCA010000260.1 GCA_028706065.1 Tepidanaerobacteraceae bacterium | reverse complement strand
CCTTAAAAACTGCATCAAAATCAGGAACTAATAATGTTGGTTTTCCAGAATATACAGGTGTAGTAAAAGACTTTTTAATCGTTATCGAGGATAAAGCAGATTTGTCATTTCACGTAGCAAGAGACGAACAAAATCTACTTAAAGAGGATACCTCAAGTAATGTTAATTACGCAGTTAATGGAGCTTTATTTTATGGCAAACATCTCATAAAAAATACTACATATAAAAAAGTTATCGCCATTGGAGTTTCAGGAAATGAAAAAAGGCATCGTATCACGCCAATTTTTATAGATGAACGCTTAAATTATAAAGAACTACCGGAAATAGAAACATTTATATCTTTCAAAGAAGAAAATATTGATGAGTACTATATTAAGGAAATATTAAAAGAGGCCACTGACCAAGAGAAGGAAACTACTGAAATTCTAAAAGACGCAGCTACTCTTCACGAAGATTTGCGTAATTATGGTAGTATTCAAGATAAGGATAAACCTTTGATTGTGTCGGGCATTTTACTTGCCCTTCGAGAAATGGAATACAAAAACTTTGATATAAACAACTTAAATGGTGATAACATCGTAACCGATGGAGCGAAGATATATAAAGCTATAGAAGATAACCTAGCTCGTGCTAATGTATCTCCACAAGTAAAAAAAGATAAATTATTGAGACAGTTTTCTGTTATTAAAGATACAGCAAAAATCAATCAGATTAACCCTACACTTGGAAAAACTCCAGTGAAACATTATACTGAATTTCTCTATAAAAGTATCTATCAAAGCATTAGATACCATCGTTCTTCAGAGGATTACTTAGGAAGATTTTATGGAGAGTTTATGAGTTATTCAGGTGGAGATGGACAAAGTCTAGGAATTGTACTCACACCAAAACACATAACAGAATTGTTTTGTGAATTGCTAGATTTAAAGCCAACAGATAATGTCTTGGATCCTTGCTGTGGAACAGCAGGATTTTTAATAGCAGCCATGAGTCATATGTTGAAACAAACAGATGATGATTTTGAGAGGTTGAATATTAGAAAAAATCAACTTCATGGTATTGAAGACCAAAGCTATATGTTTACTATAGCTACAACCAATATGATTCTCCGTGGGGATGGAAAGAGCAACCTAGAAAATGAAGATTTTTTGAAACAAAACCCTGCTAAACTACAGAAAAAAGGCTGTACTGTAGGAATGATGAATCCACCATATTCACAAGGATCAAAACAAAATCCTGATCTCTACGAGATTGCATTCACAGAGCATCTATTAGATTCTATTGTCGAAGACGGTAGGGTTGCAGTTATCGTACCGCAAAGTGCTGTAACGGGCAAAACCAAAGAGGAAAAAAACATTAAACAAAATATTTTAAAGAAACATACTCTAGAAGGAGTAATAACCCTGAATAAAAATACTTTCTACGGTGTAGGTACGAATCCTTGTATTGTCGTATTTACTGTGGGTAGGCCTCATCACAAAGATAAAATATGCAAGTTTATCAATTTTGAGAATGATGGATATGAAGTATCCAAACATATAGGATTAGTAGAAACAGCAAGTGCAAAGGATAAAAAGCAACATCTGCTTGATGTATGGTTTGATAGAATTGAGCCAGAAACGAAATTCTGCGTAAAAACAACCATTGAGCCTGATGATGAATGGCTACACTCTTTTTATTATTTTAATGATGAAATTCCTTCTGAAGAAGATTTTAGAAATACAATTGCTGACTACATCACTTTTGAGGTTAATATGATTACGCATGGTAGAGGATATCTATTTGGCCTAGAAGATGATAACTCTAAATATTACATAGAACAAAAACCAGATATTCTAAAAGTTGCAGAAGAACTGGCAGGTGAAAGTGATGAATAGACTCGAACTTGACAGTGTGGGATGGAAAGAGTTTTTTATAGGTGGAGAAGAGGGACTTTTTAATATTCGTTCAACTAATAGTGGGATAGACAAAAATAAACTTCTCGAGAATACAGGAGACATCCCATATATTACTAGAAGTAATCTTAATAATGGAATCGATATGTTTGTCGGTGAAAAACAAAACAATGGATTTAGCATTGACAAAGGAAATGTAATAACAATTGGTTTAGATACTCAAACTGTCTTCTATCAACCAAAGAGCTTTTTTACTGGACAGAATATCCAAATTTTAGAAAATAAATTCTTGAACAAAGAAATTGCTTTATTTTTAGTACCATTATTAAAAATACAAATGATAAAGTTTAGCTGGGGTAGCACAGGAGCAACTCTAACTAGACTAAATAGAACTAAAATTTTACTCCCAGTTGATTCTAGTGGCAATCCCAACTGGAAGTTCATGGAGGATTATATTAAGCAGGAACAAAAAGCCCAGGGACAAAAGATTGTTATTTATTATAAACAGAGAATAGTTGAATGTTGTTTTGAACTGCTTGATTTGAAAAATGTAGAGAGAAAAGAATCTTATTTAACCGAATTATTTGAAAAAAATCGAAGTAAACAGAATAAGATTGGAGCTTATAAGAATGTTGATATACCACTAGTTTCTGCAAATAATGTAGGCAACGGAAATAAAATACTTGGTTCAGATAATTTAGTAATTGAATATATATATAAGTTAGCTGTCTATTTAGGGCAATCAGAATATTCTCTAGGGTGTAAAAATATACAATGGAAAGAATTTTGGCTTGAGAATATCGTTGATATTAGGTCAGGTGTTCGATTAACAAAAGCAGATCAAAAACCTGGGAAGCGACCATTTATTGGATCAACAGATGGTAATAATGGGGTTACAAACTTTGTTTCGAATATAAATAATAGCTTGGATAGCAACCTTCTCGGAGTAAATTATAATGGTAGCGTTGTGGATAACTTTTATCATCCATATGAGTGTATTTTTTCTGATGATGTTAAAAGACTTCATTTTAAAGACAAATCCGCAAGGAATAAATATTGTTACTTGTTCCTAAAGCAATGTATCTTAAAACAAAAAAGCAAATATGCTTATGGTTATAAGTTCAATGCTGCTAGAATGAAAAGGCAAAAAATCATGTTACCGGTTAATTCAACTGGGAAAGTTGATTATGATTTCATGAGGAAATATATGGTTGTTCAGGAGATTAAAGAATTGTACAAAGTAATAAAGTATCTGGTTTAGCTGTTTGCTTCCGTGATCAGTTAAACAACAAACAGATGGCTCAGATTATTAAAGAAGTATTGGCAGAGTAATTTAATTTAGGGGGATGAAAGGTTGAGGTTAGAAGCAATTGTAATTAAACATTATCGATCGATA
>JAQWCA010000259.1 GCA_028706065.1 Tepidanaerobacteraceae bacterium | reverse complement strand
AAGTCTCCCTTTATTGTCTCCTACACATACATGATAGTATACGTCAATACCAATTTCTCGTAAAGCATTGGATATAGTTTGGGCATTTATGTTAGGTATTTGACCGAGAAGTAGTTCTGAACCTACAGCTATGATTTCCGCTTTCAAATAGAATCACCTTCAAATAATTTAAATATATATTTATAAACTATCTTAATAACATAATTCGTTTTTTTTATGGATTTCCCTTTTTGTCTTTGAAAAAATAATAAATATTTATTTAACGTTAACTCAAAAAAAGGTTTTTTATGCCACCTTGGATTTTTTTAATATATTCCTGAAGTGATTACCATCTATTTTTTCATTTTCCATTAAATAATCAACTATAATTTTTAATACATTTCTTTTTTTATCTATCATTTTTTCTACGATATTTTTTTGCATAGATAATATATCAGAAATTACTTTATAAAGCTTTTCCGATGGTAGCGAATCTTTATCCACAACACTCAACTCAGACATGCCAGAAAACACCATCTTTTTTGCTAACTTTACAGCTTGTTCAAAATCACCGGAAGCGCCTGTACTGCTATCCCCTAGTATTTTCTCTTCCGCCACGGCTCCTGCTAAAGATACCGCTATCTGAGATTCAAGGTATTGTTTAGTATAAAGATATATATCATCTTCTGATGTTTGCCTCATATACCCAAGGGCTTGACCTCTTGAAGTAATTGTTATGGCTGAAACCGAGTTTGGGTTAAAAAGTTCACTCACTAGGGCATGACCACTTTCGTGAATCGCAATACGTTTACGTTCCTCTTCAGTAGGCTTACGGTTTAGTTTTTCACCCATAATAACTTTATCAATAGCCTCTATAAAATATTTATGATTAACTTCTGTATTGTCTCCTCTCATGGCCAAAATAGCTGCTTCATTACATAAATTTTCTAAGTGAGCTCCAGAAAAACCGAAGGTTTCTCTAGCTATTTGATTTAAATCAACATCATCAGCAAGTGGCTTATCTTTGGTATGCAATTTTAATATTTCAAGTCTTCCCTCTTTATCTGGAAGGTCAACTTTAACGATGCGATCAAATCTACCCGGTCTCATAAGAGCGGGATCTATTATATCAGCTCGATTCGTCGCTGCAATAACCAAGAGATTTACGTCATCACCTGAAGAAATACCATCCATTTCAACCAGCAATTGATTCAATGTCTGATCATATTCTAGATGGCTGGAATGCCTACCTCGGATGCCTGCAATTACCTCAATTTCGTCGATGAAGATAACACCATGTTTTTTAGATGCCTTTTTGGCCATTGCACGTGCACCATTAAACAACTGCCTTACTCTCTGTGCGCCAACACCTGCATACATCTCTATAAATTCACTGCCTGATGCTGAAACAAAAACCGAATCTATATATGATGTAGCAGCCTTTGCCATGAGAGTTTTTCCGGTACCGGGGTCACCTGTTAACATTATTCCTTTAAGAGGACGGATTCCCATTTTTTTTGCCTTGTCGAAGTTCTTTATAAAGTCCAAGGCTTCCAACAGTTCATTTTTGGCAACTTCTTGACCTCCAATTTGATCAAAGGTTATGCCATGATCATTAGTAATAACTTTGGAAGGATTTCTTACTAAATTACTTCTAGTTAAATTGTATAACATGTATGAAAATCCTAATATTATAATCACAGGTAAAATATTTACACCTTTGATAACAAGAAATATCGCAAAAGCTATTCCTAAGCCAACTCCAATTTCAACTAACATCTCTTCCCCTCCCCATCTATCCATTATTCTCGTTTAATAACCTCATATAAAGTATATTCATTGGATTTTATTTGCAAATATAGGTTTTCTACATCTATAAAAACTTTTATCTCAACAGGCTTAGGCGTTATTTGGGATTCCATATACTGTATTTTATCAAGCTGAGCCTTCATCTGAGTAAATTCTCCAGTTTGCAAAGCTTCATATATAATAAACTGGATCTCATCATAATATAGATCCTTTATTATTGGAGAAATATTATTAACAATTTTCAACTTAAAAGGTTGTGTTTTTAGTTGACGTTCTATTATATCTTGTATTTTAAGATAAACTGTCATGAGATTGTCTACATCTTTAAGTGTAAGATATATTACAATCTCATCTTTTTCTTTTTTTATTTCTACGCTACTTACATGTTGGTCTTGGTATAATACTCTTTGCACGGTTTTTTCAACAACATTTTTTGCGTAATACCATTGACCGAATACCATTAAAGATAAAAAGACAATCGAAATAATAATTGTGCGGAATATCTTGTTTTTATCAAAACTCAATCGATTTATCACCTCGCCATTGTTTACATAATATTATTATAGCATACCATTTATCGATTGTCTTTAAAAAGAAAAAAGGCATATTGGGTAATGCCTTCTAGTTTTTAATAAATACCAAGCTTTTGTTTAGATAATCAAGACCCGATACAACAGTTAATACTAAAGCAATGTATAAGGTCAGGGAACTAAAGGGAAAATTTATCAGGTGAAATGGGTAATTATCCAGCAACAGTGCCACTACTGCTATTATCTGAACTGTAGTTTTAAATTTACCTAATGAACTAGCATGAATAACTACCCCCTCGGTAGCAGCTAACATTCTGAGAAGATTAACCATCATATCTCGACTAATTATTGTAAAGGCTACCCAACCAGGAATCTTATTTAACTGAACTAATGCAATAATTGCGGCAGTAATCAAAAACTTGTCCGCTAATGGATCTAAAAATTTGCCAAGCCTTGTAACTTGATTTGTCGTCCTGGCAATATACCCATCTATACCATCAGTGCATGCAGCTATTATAAATACTGCAGTAGATAGATAAATACCGTATTTTATTTCCCCGAGAACCAAAATCAAAAATAAAGGTACCAATAAAACTCTGAATAATGATATTTTATTCGGTAGATTAAGATTCATTTTTCAACTCTCCTAACAAATCATATTCCAAGGATTCTACAATCTTAACAGGGTAAATCTGACCAAGATTACAATCATTACCTGAAAACTTAATCACACCATCGACAAAAGGGGCATCTTTTTGAGAACGACCAATGTACAAGTTATTTTCATGATCATATCCTTCTACTAATACTTTGATTACTTGTTCTTTTAATTTCTGATTTTTTCTTTTTGAGATTGCTCTTTGAAGCTTCATCAATCTATTATATCTCTTTTGTTTAACATTTTCTGAGATTTGCGGCTCAATTGTAGAGGCAAAAGTGCCTTCTTCTCTTGAATACTTAAATGCTCCAACTTTATCGAATTCATAT
>JAQWCA010000258.1 GCA_028706065.1 Tepidanaerobacteraceae bacterium | reverse complement strand
AAACAATACATGAGCCCCTGTGATTGTCAATGATGAATAATTAGGAACCGTCCCTAAATATAGTAGATCACAATATAGAGCATACATTATATGAAAATTTAACACATAAAAGACCTTTTGCATTCAAGATAAACGATTCTCAAATGGTAGAAGTCAAAACATGGCAAGAAATGTTTATCAGAACTTGTGAATTTCTTCTTGCCATTAATGAAAATAAATTTCTTAGCTTTAAAAACAATCCAAAAATGAATGGAAAGAAAAACAAATACTTTTCAACAAACCCATCTGGAATGAGGAAACCTATAGCTGTATCAGATAGAATATATGTTGAAACAAATCAAAGTGCAAATGGTTTTAGAAATTTGATAATCAATCTTTTAAAAGAATACAACTTTAAGATTAACGAATACAAGATATATCTTAGTGCAGATTATACGGAATTAAATAAATAAAAAAAGGGGAGGAGTAATCCATGGCTGAAATTAACTTTCAAATCATCAAGACATTGGGAATCCTTTCAGAATCTCCTAAAGGATGGACGAAGGAATTAAACCTCATTAGTTGGAATGAAAGAAAACCGAAGTATGATTTAAGGGATTGGGATCCCGAACATGAGAAGATGGGCAAGGGAGTTACCCTAAGTTTTGATGAATTAAAGAAACTTAAAGAAATCTTAAATGATATGGATTTATAATTTGATTTGATACCATTTCGGAGGTGAGGCAAATTAATCTCGAACCCATAGGTCGTGCATACAAAGTCATACAGGACGTTAATGGTAAATACTTGGCGGCAATGATAATATCTGAACATGACAGCTGTGAAGAAGCTGTTGAGGCAACGCTAGAGGCAATGAACAAAGAGAGTGAGGAAATAAGTAAAAGAGAAATTGAGGAGTTGAGAGAAAAAGGCATCAAAGCCGTGAGATTTGAGGATGCCATAAAGGACATGACACCGGAAGAACTTGAAGGGTTTCTTGAAGAAAGAAAGCGAAAGTTTTTGATGCCACTTATGGATAAAAACATTGAGATGCTTGAGCAAAAGAGTAAAAGGTGTAGGATCAAGCGTATTAAATAGGCATACCAACTGCAACTATAGAACATTAGAAGGTATTGCCTATGGGCAAGATATCGTAATTATTAATGCTTGATACTATAAAAAGCCGCGGGTAATGATCTCAAAATTCATAAAGGATTAAAACATATTCCCATCAGTTTTATAATGTATAGCGTATTTTAACTACTCACAGAGGCAAACATGTGCTGTTCTTCCCAAAAAAAATTATTTGCCGGTAGGCTAAAAACTTAAAGAAGTCAATGTAGATGGGCAACAGAAGACTATTATAATGGAAGGAGACAGCTTCTAGGGTTGGCGTATAAGAAAATCAATAGGAATTGGAAAATTGTTTAGAATAAATCTGTCAAAGTCCGGTATGGGTTTTTCAGCAGGTGTTCCAGGCTATAGAGTTTCGGTGAGCCCAGATAAAAAGGTTCGTCGAACAATCGGCATCCCTGGAACGGGAATATATAACACTGAGGTAATAGGGGATAAGAGATTAAAAGAAGCGGCCCACTTGTCCTAATTGCAATAGCCCGGTGACTGCAAAAGCTAATTTTTGCCCGAACTGCGGAATAAAACTCAAATAAAACTTTTGGAAGTGAAGATAATGCCATTGTCTGGAAACCACGAGGAAAAAATTGAAATGATAAATAACATATGTAAAAAATACAATATTGTAATTATGTATCTATTTGGTTCGCAGAAAGAAAATGCATATAAGATGTTAAATGGTGAGGACATTCTTATAAAGGACCCTCTTGCTGATATCGATGTTGGTGTAGTTTTCTCATATGATATCAATAAAGTTGATGGCAGATATAAATTGTATGGTGACATTTATAATGACCTAATAGAAATATTTCCGAAACTTGATTTGGTTTTTTTGCAGGAAAACCACTCAGTATTTCAAACAGAAGCCATTTCAGGTATATGTATTTACGCTGAATCAGAAGAATTAAAAGATGATTACGAACTTACGACACTGGCAAAAGCCGCTGACTTTAAATGTGTTCTTGAAAAGTTTTATGAAGAACATTTGGAGGAATTATAATGATTAATAGATCTTCTATTTTAGAACGGATTACTTTAATCCAAAGTTATTTAAAAGAACTTGAAGAACTCAAGTCCATTCCACGAGAAGATTTTTTAAAAAAAGGTTTATATTCCGGTGCGGCCGAAAGCTTTCTGAGAAGATCATTAGAAGCAATTTTTGACATTGGACGACATATATTAGCAAAAACCGGTCATATTGACCTTGCTACCGAATATAAATCAATAGCTAAAGGTTTGGTAACAAAAGGAATTGTAGATGATGGTCTAGGCCATAAACTACTTCAAATGGCCGGTTATAGAAATCGCATGGTGCACTTATATAGTGTTATAACTAATGAAGAACTTTATGAAATAATAAATAATGACCTTAATGATATTTATGATTTTGTAAAATCTATAAAAAAATATTTATCTTAGGTGGGGATTGGGAGATTATTTTATCCGAAATATTCAAAAGAGGTGCCCCCTTATATATTTTGGGGCACCTCTTTTCTTTTACCCCAAAACCGCCTTTATTTTTTCTATCGCCCAGTCAATTTCCTCTTCTGTAATAATGAGCGGTGGAGCGAAGCGGATGACGGCTGCGTGAGTATCCTTGCACAGGAGGCCTTTTTCCATTAATGCTTCACAATAAGGCCGGGCTGCTTCCGTCAACTCAAGACCGATAAGTAGGCCTTTACCTCGGATGTCTTTTATGATCGGGTTCTTGATTTCCTTGAGCTCTTCTTGAAAATACTCACCCATCTTCAAGGAACGTTCAACGAGGTTTTCTTCTTCTATAACCTCAAGAGCCGCAATGGCACAGGCACAAGCCAAAGGGTTTCCTCCGAAAGTGGAACCATGGGAACCGGGTTCGAAAAGCCCTAAGATATCTTTATTTGCCACCACTGCAGAAACAGGCATCATTCCGCCACCAAGGGCTTTACCCAAGATATAGACATCAGGTACAACATCTTCCCAATCACAGGCAAACATTTTTCCGGTGCGGCCTAAGCCGGTTTGGATTTCATCGGCGATAAACAGCATGTTATTTTGTTTACAGAGATCATATGCATCTTTTAAATATCCGTCATATGGAATATTTATTCCAGCCTCACCTTGAATTGGTTCAAACAAGAAAGCAGCAGTATTTGGTGTAATAGCCAATTTAAGTGCGTCAATGTTACCATAAGGGATGATTTTAAATCCCGGAGTA
>JAQWCA010000030.1 GCA_028706065.1 Tepidanaerobacteraceae bacterium | reverse complement strand
ATTATATCATTATCCATCAGTATTTTTATATTTTTTTAAAATATCTCCATAACTAATTTTTACTTGCTCCTTCAACTGCTTATTTTCATCCTTTCGGTTGTCAATTTTTCTTTTAGACTTGCAATTAGAGCATCTATATTATTCTCATCCATTTCGCTTTTAATTTGTCCGGGGGGTAGGAATCGCCGGGTGACAACATGACAAGGGGACGGGGTTGTTGACAACATGTTGTCAACAACCCCGTCCCCTTGTCACTTGTCATGCTTGAGCCGGTTGTGTACTGTTCCTCGGCAAGGTGGAGTTCCTGCACAATTTCCAGATTGGTTTTTCGCCGCTGCCAGCCTTGCTATTTCCAGTTCACGCTCCGACAGTCTGAATGTTTAAATGCTTTAAAAAACTGTATAATCAGTCGTTTCGTATATACGCATATATTTTAACTTTTTATCCTGCTAATGGAACAATGGTTTTCATGATTTTGCCTTTGTTATCAAAGGGAATTATTTTAACATTAACATCAAAGTAGTCTCTCAGATTATTCTTAGTAATTATATCTTCTGTTTCTCCAAAGATGGATTTTTTACCTTTACCAAGCATAAGTGTCTTGTCGGATATTTGCAAGACATGTATAGAAAAGTGGGTATTAATGTATTAAACTGAACACCAGCCCCATTATTACAACAAAAGATATAATTCTCTTCATAAATAACTCTTCTTATCTAAACTTTCATATAACATAAGGTGGGAGTTGTCCTACCTTGAAATTACTTGAAATAAATAGCCGCAAAAGCCAATACTACCGTTACTATTAAGGCAAAGGTCCATCTTTGTAAGTAGTCAAACTTATCATACAGCTTATCAAATCTAGCATCTACCTTATCAAATCTAGCATCGGTTTTGTTGGATAAATCTTTGATTTCCTTATGGACCGTTTCAAATCTAGCATCGGTTTTGTTGGATAAATCTTTGATTTCCTTATGAACCGTTTCAAATCTAGCATCTACCTTATCAAATCTAACATCTACCTTATCAAATCTAGTATCCATTTCTTTTTTCATAGACTCAAACTTAGCATCAACCCTGTCAAATTTTGCATCCATGCGGTCCCTTAGGTCATTTGTTTGCTGTGATAGGTAGAAATATCCAGATTCGTAAATCTTAGGCTCATGAGTTTCATTTGGCCGCTGTTCATCATTACCAGCCGCAATTTCCTTTTCCGCCATACTCATCACCTTCCCTCCTTCTACTTAAATTTATTATATCATGAATAACCGTAATTTTCCATTAAAACCCCTCCATTTTTCTGTTTTTTGTGTGACAAGGGGACGTTTCGTTTGTCATCAAACGAAACGTCCCCTTGTCACACTTATCATATTTTTATTAGGTTTTGGTCTTTGTTATATTGTATTCATTTTGAACGCCTTGACTTGACAATGTAACCTACAGCAAAGCCACCCACGAAAATTAAAACTGCAACCATCGGATTTATCATGGCTTTTATAGGATTTCCCGAAACATATATTGATGTAGGACCGTCAGCCCTACCTATTATCGACTCTTTTATCTTTTCTTCGTCTTGAAGTGTATTTTCGCCTTCATCGGTGTTTTCTTTAAAAATAACAACTTTTTCTTCACCGGCATAGACGGTTTTAGAATCCCTATCAAAGGCAAACTCGGTAATTTGCCCGTCGCTGTTTATAAAAGCCTTAATGGCAGCAGCTTCCATTCTTGACCATAATCGAGAGTTTTCGGGCAAGATTATCGACAAAATTTCATAGTCGAGGCTGTCAACCTTATAAGCTCCCCAGGCAACCTTAAAGTTATTTCCGTCCTTTTTAAGTGACAAAAGCACATGATCTCCCACACAAGGGTCGACTGTACAGCTACCATCTTCATTGTAAAAACCTTGATAACTAAAAGGCATTAAAATCTTTGCTTCGGAAAGTTTTAATTGTTTTTTAGGATGATTTTTGTTGAGGTTTTTAGCACTTACAATGCCTTTTGCAATTTTAACTTTTGCACCGGTTTCATCCATGTGGGTAATTTCGCCTATAATAAGAGCATCATGATCATTATGCATAAACCGATAAAGTGCATCAGCAGCATATGCAATGTTACATAACACTAAAAGCCCAAATACAATTAAAACAACACGATATTTCCGTAAAAATTTCAAACAATCTCCTCCTTAAATTTGTTGTTTGTGGTATCAATGGAACGTTTCCAGGCTTCAGGAAGTAGATAACCTTCTGCTACGACTTTTGCGTTGCCTTCCATAAATAATTCGTCTATTATGTTCTCTTTTATGTTAAAATAAATCTTCAAAACCCCTGCTCTAGTGTGCATGTTAACCGGTGATTTGGTTTTACCCAAATGGCATGAAATTATGGCAGAGGCTGTAGAACCTGTACCACACGCAAAGGTTTCGTTTTCAACTCCCCGCTCGTAGGTCCGTATTATTATATTATTATCATCTAAGACTTCTAAGAAGTTCACATTTGTGCCGGCAGGAAATCGTGTATCATAACGGATTTTTCTGCCCAAGGTAAATAATTCCTTATAGTCCATTGTATCCACATCATCTCTATATATAGCTACATGGGGCACACCCACTAGAGCATAGTGGAAATCCAAAGCTTTTCTATTGAATTCGTAAGTCTGATAAAGTTGCAAATCGCTCATTTTAACCGGAGGAAATCTCAAGCAGACATTTTCGCCTACCACTTTTGACTCATAAATTCCTGCCATGGTTTCAAAGTTCGTTTCATTTTCTGCCGCTCCCTGCAGGTATGCAAATCTTGAAATGCAGCGGGCACCATTACCACACATTTCACCTTCACTGCCATCGGCACCTACAAAAACCCTACGGGCACACACCCGTCTTATAAACTCGGGAAGCTTATACTCTTTCATGATGTCCTGACGATTATCCACTACAATAAAATCATTGCCGCAGCCGTTCATTTTCATAAATGGTATTTTCCCCATTTAAATCGCTCCTTCTAATGATAGCAATATTATATCAAACATGCCTTGTATAGTATACTGAAATCCTATGACAAAGGTATGACAAAGGGACGTTTCGTTTGCCACCTTTCTTCATTTGATGACAAACGAAACGTCCCTTTGTCATTTATTTTTTGCTGGCACTAAAATGTTGACTATGGTAATATTACTTTAATCAGGAATTTTTATCAAAGAAAATAGTAATTTTATCAGCGGGGAGGTAATCATCGTATCTAACTTAAAAATAATTAAGAAATTGTTTTTTATACTGATTTTTGTCCTGTTAATTTCTTTTCTAGTCATAGAAAGCCTTATAATAATTAACTCATTTACAAATGATGACCTACCTGTTGATTATGTAATAGTCTTAGGTGCCGGGTTATACGGTGATGTACCTTCTCCGTCCCTTAAATATCGGCTGCAAAAAGCTTTGGAATACGCAAAAAAATATCCCCAGATACCCATAGTCGTATCCGGGGGTCAAGGGCCTGATGAATGGGTTACCGAAGCTGAAGCAATGAAACGTTTTTTCTTACAAAATGGAATTGAAGAAGAAAGGATAATAAAGGAAGACGGTTCGACAAACACTAGAGAAAATTTGCTTTTTGCCAGAGAAGTTATAAAGTATGAAGGTGAACTGAAGAAACTGAAAGTAATGATCATAACCAGCGAATATCATATGTTTCGTGCCAAGTTTCTAGCAAGGCGAAGCGGCTTTATTCCCTATGGAAAATGCGCACCGACACCGGCGTATCCCAAATACTTAAAACCCTTATACTATTTACGGGAATACTTTGCTGTAGTTAAATCCTTTTTCTTTGATTAGGTTAATTGAAAAATCATGTAAGGTTTATGACAAACGAAACGTCCCTCTGTCACCCCTGTCATACCTGTCATATAAATTGTAGATTCACTGAGTAAGGTGACCTGATAATGCCTTTTTCCGTTATTATTCCTGTAATATTCTGATGAGGGGTAACATCAAAGGCAGGATTGTACACATTGATACCTTCTGGAGCAATCCTAGCACCGTTTATATGGGTGATTTCTTTGGCATCCCTTTCTTCAATCACGATTTGCTCTCCACTGTCTATACCAAAGTCTATGGTTGAAATAGGTGCGGCAATGTAAAAAGGCACATTAAAGTCTTTGGCTACCTGAGACAGCATATATGTGCCTATTTTATTGGCCGTATCGCCATTTGAGGCAATCCGGTCTGCTCCGACGATAATAACATCGATTTTACCATCCCGTATCAAGACTGGAGCCACACTGTCAGGTATGAGGGTGGCGGGAATCACCTCCTGAACCAGTTCCCATGCCGTAAGTTTTGCCCCTTGAAGCCTGGGCCTTGTCTCATCGGCAAAAACCCTTATGTTTTTTCCAGAATAGTGAGCCTCCCTGATAATACCCAAAGCCGTTCCATAGCCCACAGTAGCCAGCGCACCGGTGTTGCAATGAGTCAGAATAGTAGCACCTTCTGGGATAATCTCATTACCGTATCTTGCTATGGATTTATTAGTCTCCAGGTCTTCTTTTTCCATAATATATGCTTCATTTAATAATGTTTCATAAATTTCCTTATTGGTCTTATCCTTATTTTCTTCCACAACAGCTTCCATGCGTCTTACAGCCCACATCAAATTTACTGCCGTTGGACGGGAATTTCCGATTACCTCGGCACTTTCTTTCATTTTATTAAGGAAACCTTCTTTAGACAGACCTATACAACCCTGAGCTGCCAGCACTATACCGTAAGCCCCGGCAACTCCTATAGCCGGTGCTCCGCGGACCACCATATCCTTTATGGCAAATTCCACATCTTTATAGTCTTTACACTTGAATATAGAAAGTTCTCTGGGTAGTTTTCTTTGGTCTATTAAGTAAAGGTTTCCATCTTTGAATTCCATAGTCTTAACCAATGCCATATCTACACCTCCCGAAACAATATCATATATCAGTGCCAATGTTAAAACGTTGTCTACTTTTCACGACATCTGTTAATAAAGTTCATGTAAATAATATCATAACTGGCATCCTCCGGCAATATAAGCATCTAACTGCAATATTAAAATTTTAGATAGGGTATCCCGCCATCTCTTTAAGATCCTTCGCTTTGTTTAGGATGACGAGAAGGGATTTTTATAGTGTTTATGCGAGTTATGGGGGTTATTATTCATTTTTCAGAAGCTTCCCTGGTACCAAAGTAAAAAAGACTCGCGAAAAAATTCGCGAGTCTTTTTGCTGTTTTTATTAATACATCATATCTGGACCGCCGCCGGGCATTGGTGGCATTTGTGGCTTATCTTTTTCGGGCATATCGGTAACTACTGCTTCTGTTGTAATAACCATAGATGCTATACTGGCTGCATTTTGCAATGTTGATCTGGTTACCTTTGTGGGGTCACCGATGCCTTTTTTCAACATATCGCCATATTCCCCACGGAGAGCATCAAACCCAACGCCAAGTTCACTTGTCTTAAGTTTTTCTACAACAATTGAACCTTCGAAGCCGGCATTGACAACAATTTGTCTTACAGGCTCTTCCAGTGCTCTACGCACTATATTTGCACCGATCTGCTCATCATCCTCAACATTTAATCTGTCAAGAGCAGCTATTGCATTTATAAAGGCTGTACCGCCACCGGGTACCATTCCCTCTTCGACAGCAGCTCTTGTCGCTGAGAGAGCATCTTCGATACGATTCTTCCGCTCTTTAAGCTCTGTTTCTGTAGCAGCTCCTACTTGGATTACAGCTACACCGCCGGCAAGTTTTGCCAAGCGTTCCTGAAGTTTTTCCCTGTCAAAATCCGAAGTGGTTTCTTCAATTTGGGCTTTAATAGAGCTAATGCGTTTTTTGATATCTTCTTTTTCTCCGTCACCATCAACAATAGTTGTGTTCTCTTTGTCAATTCTTACCTGTCTTGCTTTACCAAGCATATTGACGTCAATGCTTTTGATGTCAATGCCAAGATCTTCGGAAACCACCTGGCCACCTGTTAAGATGGCAATATCGTCCAACATGGCTTTTCTCCGGTCACCGAAGCCAGGAGCTTTAACTGCAACACAGGTTAGAGTTCCTCTTAGTTTGTTGACTACCAATGTTGCCAGTGCTTCACCTTCAACATCCTCTGCAATGATTAATAACTTTTTACCTTGTTGTACAATCTTTTCAAGAATGGGTAGTAGATCCTGTATACTTGAAATCTTTTTATCGGTTATTAAAATATAGGGTTCGTCAAGAACGGCCTCCATTTTTTCAGTATCAGTCACCATATAGGGAGATATGTATCCCCGATCGAATTCCATGCCTTCCACTACTTCTAGAGTAGTGCCCATGGTCTTGGACTCTTCAACAGTAATTACACCATCTTTGCCCACTTTTTCCATTGCTTCAGCAATGAGCTCTCCAATCTCATCATCAGCTGCTGATATGGAAGCAACCTGGGCAATGGCTTCTTTTGTCTCCACAGGTTTGCTAAAAGTCTTAATTTCATCTACTACAGCCTTGACCGCCTTTTCAATACCCTTTTTCAGGATTATGGGATTAGCACCTGCTACTACGTTTTTCATACCTTCATGTATTATAGATTGAGCAAGTAATGTAGCTGTAGTAGTTCCATCCCCTGCTACATCCTGAGTTTTTGTAGCCACTTCTTTAATGAGTTGAGCACCCATGTTTTCATAAGGATCTTCCAACTCGATTTCCCTAGCTATTGTAACACCGTCATTTGTTATAGTAGGTGTTCCAAATTTCTTGTCCAAAACTACATTGCGGCCTTTGGGGCCTAAAGTTACCTTAACGGTATCGGCCAGTTTATCAATACCTTTCAATAAAACTCTACGGGCATCTTCGTTAAATTTAATCTGTTTTGCCATTTAAAAATCCCTCCTTGCTTTTTTTATTCTAATATAGCTAAAACATCGCTTTGTCTTAAAATGAGATACTCTACATCATCAAGCTTAATTTCTGTACCGGCATATTTGGAGAAAATTATCTTATCTCCTACTTTTACTTCCAAAGGAACCTTATTGCCATCGATAATTTCTCCGGTTCCCACTGCAAGCACTTCCCCTTTTTGGGGTTTTTCTTTGGCGGTATCTGGCAATACAATACCACCTTTGGTTTTTTCCTCTTTCTCCAGAGCCTTGATGACAATTCGATCACCTAATGGTTTGATGTTCATTTATAACCCTCCTTTTAAATTATTCCCAAAGTTTGTAAATTGGCTTCTGAATACATGATGGCTCTTCATGAGAGCTGTTTTATTAGCACTCTCATCTGGTGAGTGCTAATTCCATTTAATATAATATATAAAGCTTTCACTAAAATCAATTTCCCTTATTCTTGTTATTTCTCGAATATACCGTGTTTTTACCAATTTTACTGGGATTTTCTGTGGATATCGTGCATTTTCTCCAATACATTATTTAACAGTTTTTCTATTCACTTGAATCACTTTTATATTTTTTCTTTTTTATGTAAAAATATACATGATTTATACAAAAATATTTATAAATTTCATTTTTATTAGTGACATTTCCTCAGAATTAGATTATAATATGATATAAAACTAAGATTTATTTATCTGTGGGAGTGTACCTAGGGTTCCGGCTTTTGTGCGTCTGGTCCAAGCGGTACAGCTAGTTTTTCTAGTACACCGTGAGTATAAAAGACTCTAGCGGCAGGTTCCACTTATGCTTTGACATAAGTAAATCTGCCGTTTTTATAATACTCAGGGGGGTGAGTACTAGAGATAGCAGTAATATTTACGAATTGAGTAGCTTGTCTGAAAAAATGTTTATTTTTAAGGAGGTTTTTTCATGTTTAAATTATCAAAATTTCTAGTTATGGCCTTAGTTTTTGCGTTGGCTGTGACGCTTTTAACTGGCTGCGGTCAAGACCAGGCAGATAAAACTCCCGATTCTTCCCAGGGACAGCCTGAAGCCGAAGAAAGTATTAAAATAGGTACTATCGGTCCTCTTACGGGAGATGTTGCTACCTATGGTATTAGTACTAAAAGCGGCGTAGAAATAGCTGTAGATGAATTTAATAATAATGGTGGAATCAACGGAAAGACAATACAGCTTGTGTCGGAAGATACTCGAGGTGATCAAACAGAAGCTGCCAATGCTGTTTCAAAACTTATTGAACGCGATAAGGTTGCAGCAATCGTAGGCGGTGTTATCAGCTCAGAAACCATGACCGGTGGGCCCATTGCAGAAGACGGCAAGGTTGTCATGATTTCTTCTTCCTCAACTGCAACTGGAGTTCCTGAAATTGGTGACTATGTTTTTAGAAATTGCCTATCTGATGAAGTTCAAGCAATTCAGCTGGCAGAATATGCAGTAGACGAATTGGGTCTAAAAAAGTTTGCTATAATGTTTACAAACAATGACTATGGTCTTTCTTTAAAGGAAGCCTTTGAGAAAAAAGCCGGTGAACTGGCTGAAGTAGTTGGAGTAGAAACTTACAATGATGGTGAAAAAGATTTTAGAGCTCAGTTGACCAAATTGAAAGGTGCAACCCCTGATGCTCTGTATATTGCCGGATACTATACGGAAGCAGCCAAAATAGCTCAACAAGCAAAAGATCAAGGCTTGGATGTTAAATTCCTCGGTGCCGACGGCTTTTATTCTCCGGTCTTAGTCGAGCTAGGAGGCGAAGCTATCGAAGGTGCTGTTTTTACAGCCGGCTTTTTCACCGACGACCCATCAGAAAACGCACAGAATTTTGTTAAGGCTTTTACGGAAAAGTTCAACACTGAACCTGACATGTTTGCAGCTCAAGCCTATGATGCAGCAATGATTTTACTTACAGCTCTTGAAAATGCTGATGGTGTAGGCAGTGAAGCTCATCAGAAGGAAATGATTAAAATTAAGGACTTCCCTGGAATCACCGGTAATACCTCTTTTACTTCTAATGGTGATGCGGTAAAAGATATAATCATATTGCAAGTCGAAAATGGCAAATTCACAAAACTTCGTTAGAAAAAACTTATATAACTGTCAATGGATGGGCTAACTCATCCATTGACTTTCCCTTTTAGAAAGGAATGGATTCTAAAATGTTTTTTGAACAAATAATAAATGGGCTAACCCTTGGAAGCACATATTCACTAATAGCTCTTGGATACACTATGGTATATGGAATCCTGGAACTTATCAATTTTGCACATAGTGAAATATATATGATAGGATCCTTTATAGGGCTTATGATGGTGACTGTATACAAACTACCTTTTGTCTTGGCACTTATTGTAAGTATGGCGGGTTCCTGTCTTTTAGGAATTTCTATCGAAAAAGCTGCTTATAGACCTTTAAGAAAGGCCAACCGCATAGCACCTCTCATTAGTGCTATTGGAGTTTCGATTTTCCTGCAAAATGCGGTTTTAATGTTGGTCGGACCTCAAGCTAGGTCTTTTCCGGCTAATTTTAGTGTTAAGAATTTAAAGCTCGGTACATTTTTGCAGATTTCTACATTACAACTTTTAATCCTTGTAGTATCTATTATTCTCATGGTTGGGCTACATTTTCTTATTCAAAAAACTAAGATTGGTCAAGCAATGAGAGCTACAGCTCAAGACAAAGAAACAGCTCAGCTTATGGGAATAAAAATTGATCAGGTTATTTCCTTTACTTTCGCCATCGGATCAGCTTTAGGTGGTGCCGCAGGGGTGCTTGTAGGGGTTTATTTTGATTCAGTGGACCCCATGATGGGGTTTTTCCCAGGTTTAAAAGGATTTGTAGCAGCTGTATTAGGCGGAATCGGAAGCATCCCCGGTGCTATGCTTGGAGGACTGATTCTGGGTTTGGTCGAAATGCTTGGTGCCGTATATATGTCACGATATAAAGATGCTATCGCCTTTGCAGTTTTGATATTTATACTACTACTCAAACCTACCGGACTTTTAGGTCGTAGGGTTCAAGAGAAAGTGTAGGTGATTATCCTTGAATTATTATCTTCAAATATTGACAGTTATAACAATAAATTCAATACTTGCCGTAAGCCTCAATCTAGTATCAGGGTATACTGGTCAGCTTTCTCTGGGTCATGCGACATTTATGGGTATAGGAGCTTATGCAGCTACCTTGTTTACATTGAAACTGCATTTACCTTTTCTCGTCTCTATTATCTTGGGTGCTACTGTGGCAGCCTTTTTTGGGTTCATTATCGGAGTACCCACACTGAGATTGCGGGGAGATTACCTTGCTATTGCAACTCTTGGCTTTGGTGAAATTATGAAAAACATTCTCCTCAATCTTAAAATTACAGGAGGGCCCATGGGACTTCGTGGTATCCCAAAGGTTACAAATATTTATGTTGCAGCAGCCGCACTCATTTTGGTCGTTTTTTCTTTAAACCGAATAATGAATTCCAGAGTGGGAAAATCTTTTATCGCAATTCGCGAAGATGAATTAGCTGCTGAAGCTATGGGAATCAATACCACTAGGTTTAAAATCCTAGCCTTCATTGTAGGTGCTTTTTACGCAGGACTTGCAGGAGGCTTATATGCGTTCTTGTTCCGATATATTAATCCAAAAGATTTCGGTTTTATGAGATCTATAGAAATATTGTGTATGGTAGTTTTAGGTGGCATGGGAAATACTTACGGTGCAGTCTTAGGTGCATTCATTATAACAGTTTTACCCGAGTTTTTACGGTCGGTATCTCCGGTAGTAGCTCAATATCGCATGGTTCTTTATGGTTTACTCCTTGTTATAATGATGATTGTGAAACCTCAGGGAATACTCAGTGGAACATCCCTTTCAAATAAATCTAAACACAAAAATATACTTGAGAAAGGAGGGCAGCAATGATGCAACTGTTAGAAGGCAATAACCTTACTATGATATTCGGAGGGCTTTCAGCCTTGAATTCAGTCAATATAAAAATAAATAAAGGTGAAGTGTTGAGTGTCATTGGGCCTAACGGTGCCGGCAAAACCACCCTTTTTAACCTTTTGACCGGTGTTTACTCACCTACTAAAGGTGAAATCAGTTTTAGGGAAAAGAAAATTAGAAATCTAAAACCTTATGAAATTACAAAAATGGGCATTGCTCGCACCTTTCAAAATATAAGGCTGTTCGGTGAAATGAGTGTCTTGGATAATGTCATTATTGGGCAGCATTGCCGTACAAAGACCGGCATTTTTGGCGCTATTTTTAAAACACCGGCGGTTAAAAGAGAAGAGATAAATGCTAGAGAAAAAGCTATGGAAGTTTTAAAATTTGTAAACCTTGATGATGTTTATGAAGAAAGGGCAAAAAATCTCCCCTACGGCAAGCAACGGCGCCTGGAAATGGCACGAGCTTTGGCTACTGACCCCGAGCTTATATTACTTGATGAACCGGCAGCGGGTATGAACCCTAATGAAACCAATGAACTTATCGATTTGATTGAAAAAGTTAATGATATGGGCAAAACCGTACTTCTCATTGAGCATGATATGAAGTTGGTTATGGATATTTCTCAGAGAATCATGGTGCTTGATTATGGCAAAAAAATTGCAGATGGTTCTCCTGAAGAAGTAAGAAATGACGAAAAAGTTATAAAGGCTTATTTGGGCGACGAATCCCAAAAGGAGGGCCAGGCATGTTAGTACTCGACAACATAGAAACTCATTACGGTAACATTCGAGCTTTAAGGGGAATATCTCTTGATGTAAAACAAAAAGAAATAGTTACTATCATTGGAGCCAATGGTGCAGGAAAAACCACCACCTTAAAAACTATATGTGGTCTTGTTCCACCTACTTCCGGGAAAATTCATTTCCAGAATAACGATATAACAGGCAAGGCTGCCTCTGACATAGTAGGAACTGGAATAGCCCTGGTTCCCGAAGGACGTCGGGTTTTCCCTCGAATGACAGTGCTGGAAAATCTCCAGTTAGGCGCTTATTTAAATAAAGATCGACAGGCTGTAAAAAATGATCTTGAAAAGGTTTTTAAGCTTTTCCCCATCCTGAAAAACCGTATAAAGCAAATTTCCGGCACCTTATCCGGAGGTGAGCAGCAAATGCTTGCTATAGCCCGTGCACTAATGGCCCGACCAAAACTGTTGCTTCTAGATGAACCATCCATGGGGCTGGCTCCAAAAATCGTAGCAAATATATTTGATATAATTAAGCAAATAAACCGAGAGGGAACCACTATACTGCTTGTGGAACAAAATGCCAGAATGGCTTTATCTATAGCTCATAAAGGCTTTGTCATTGAGACAGGTAAAATAGTGCTGCAAGATACCGCTGAAAATCTTTTAAAAGATGAAGAAGTAAAAAAAGCTTATCTTGGAGATTAAAAAAGGAATTGAAATGATTCAATTCCTTTTTTGCTTTAGGTTTATATTACTGTATCCGTGGACTCTCTAATGTGTCCAGCAGCTTTGGATGGGGCAAATTCTGTGATAAGAACTCCTACTAAAACCAGGAAAAAACCTGATAAAATCTTTAATGTCAAAGGCTCTCCCCACAATAGAAAAGAAAATATTCCGGCAAAAACCGACTCGGTACACATTATTACCGCCACATGAGTGGAACTAGTGTATTTTTGAGCGGTATTTTGGATAGCAAAGGCACCGGCAGTACAGAATACTGCGCCAAATGCAATAGCACCCCATATTTTAAAATCAAAATTAGCCGGCATTGGCTCTTGAAATAATGCCATGCCCATTGTAAGTATTCCTGTCAATGCAACTTGTACTAAGGCAACATTTAACGGGTTAGCCTTTTTTACATAATACTCTGTAAAAATAATTTGAAGAGCAAAACAAACTGCACAGAGAAACGTCAGTATATCCCCCGGATTAATAACCAGATTCTCATTAACGGAAATAAGCCCCAAACCGCCAAAAGTAACTACTGCTCCAATTATTTGATATATTCCGGGAAACCTCTTTGTTAAGCAATAAGCTAAAAAAGGCACCATAACTACGTTGCTGCCCGTGATAAACCCTGATTTGGACGGGGTTGTATAAACAAGACCTACTGTCTGTGTAACAAAGCCCATAGTTAAAAACAAACCAACGACTAGGCCTCCTTTAATATCTTCTTTACTGATATTTTTTAATTGTTTATGAAGTATGATAGCCATAAGCATAGCACTTATTATAAACCTTAAACCAAGATACATATATGGAGTAATATTTGATAAAATATTCTTTGTTACTACAAAATTCAGGCCCCAACTTATAGCCACTAAGAGAAGAGCCCCATCAGCAATAATGCTTTTTTTCAAAACTTGCCACCTCTACAGTCTAAAATGCAATGATGAATTATTATATCATGGTCGAAACATTTGAGGCAAATTTGATATTCGCTATTTTACACCGTCTAAATACTTAAGTATCACATCACGTGCAATGGGACCTGCAACGGCACCCCCGGAACCTGCATTTTCCACTACCACTGCAACGGCAATTTTGGGGTTTTGGGCAGGAGCAAAACCTACAAACCAAGCGTGGGCTTTGCCATGTGGATTTTCAGCACTGCCGGTCTTACCGGCCACTTCAATACCATTTATAGAAGCGGCAGTTCCAGTACCGTTTCTAACTACTTCTACCATCAACCCTTTTACTTTGTCAGCTACTTGTTCACTTATCACCTGAGTTGTATCTAAACTTGGTCTTATGGTCTTTGTAGTCCCTAATGGTGAAACTATTTTTTGCACTATATAGGGATTTACTGTTTTTCCCCCATTTGCTATAATAGCAGCTACTTTGGCCATTTCAAGTGGAGTTGCAAGAATCTTCCCCTGCCCAATAAAGGACTCTGCCATTTCCACATTACCTCCAACTATCGAAGGCTTG
>JAQWCA010000257.1 GCA_028706065.1 Tepidanaerobacteraceae bacterium | reverse complement strand
GGATGTGCCAAGCATGAGCAAGGAAAGGTTACTTAAGTCAAATGCCGTGGATTGTGGTAAACTAGCCAGGGAGCTACGTTCGGGAACACTAAAGAGTAGTATGCCCCGAGAGCGGCAACCCTGGGAATACGATCTTTGATAAACTTGAAAACTCAATCGTAAAAGACACGACAAGGGAAAAGAACCGTATAAAGTCGCTTTTGCGCTTTCATGGAGTGGTGATTCTCGATGAATTAGCCAGGTACTCGACAGGCAACTGGACCAGGCGTTTTTTGGTATAGCTGCGCGAAGTACGGCTCACCACCGAATATGGGCGTAAAACATTGGCTTTGCATATGGCACAGTTTGTCCGCCTTCGTGAGATATTTTTGCAACAAACCCGAATAATAGCGTAGTGATATTTTTAAAGAGCCGATACAGTTGCTCACCTCTGTCCCGGGCATTGGATTCACAACGGTAATTTCATTGATGGTCGAGATAGACGACATAAGCAGGTTTGCAAATGCAGATGCCCCGACCTTATATATTGGTTTAATCCCATGTACCACTCCAGTGGGGAGAAAGATGGCATTGGCAACATCACGGTCCGCAAGCACGCCATGTTTCGTTGTCTGATTATTGAAGCAGCCTGGATAGCCATAAGGAAAGATCCGGCCATGACGATGGCCTATGAGGGGTATCGTAAGCGGATGAATACCCAAAAGGCGATTGTAAAGATTGCCCGCAACCTCGTGAACAGGATATTTTAGTACTTAAACGTAAGCGGGAATATGTGCCTTGTGTTGTCGGATAACATACAATCCTATTGTGTAAACAATTTTCCACGGGAGAGACCACTATCATAATTTTGCAGCTTTGAAGTCTGCTTTAAAAAGTATGTGACTCCCGCCTAGAGTAAACTGATAAAAGAATTAGCAGCTCCCGCCTGGCCAGGTAACCTGCTGTGGAAAGATTGTTTACCGTAGGGTTAAACATTGGGTTTTCTTAGCCATTTGGACAGTATCGGTAATACCAAAAGGGAGGTAGAAACTCCCACCTTCCGGGTAGTATTACCGCTTACTGTCAGGGTGCTTATTGCTGACAGGTTGCTCCCCGGCAGAGCTTGCTTCCTCTTAACACCCTAATACAAAAATAGAAAATATAAAGTTAAGTAAAATAATTATCTAATTTTATTTGGATTTTAATAAAAAATGTCATGAAATATTTTTATCATTTACTTTGTGCGGTTCTCATTCTGGGATGCACTCCTTTACAAAATAAGAATGAGAGTAAAAAGTGTATTAAAACTTTACACAACGGAATAGTCTTACCAGAACAATGGCCGCCTACTATAATAGATGATGGTAAACGGCGTGAAATGCCTTTGCCTTATATTGAGGAAAAACCTACTGTTATTCCTATCAATCTAGGGCGCCAGTTATTTGTGGATGATTTTCTTATCGCAAAAACTGATTTAAAGCGCGTTTCTCACAAAGTAAAACTTTACAAAGGAAATCCCATACTAAAACCAGACAAAGAATGGGAATATACATTTGAACGATCTCCCTACGCAGCTCCTTTTAGTGATGGAATATGGTATGATGAAATTGAACAGAAGTTTAAGATGTGGTATTTGGCAGGAGCCGGTTCTATTCACAAACATAACCAAAGCTTCTACACTTGTTATGCAGAGTCGAATGATGGCAAAAATTGGAAAAAAGTTGAGTTGAACGTAGTACCTGGCACTAACATTGTTGATACATGTGACAGAGATGCTGCAACCGTATGGCTTGACAAGAGTTGTTCCGAATCGGAACAACGCTTTAAACTTTTCAATGTGGAAAAGCATCAGGGTGGATGGAAAATTATTCTTAAATACTCTAAAGATGGCATTCGTTGGTCGGAAGGAGTTGCACAATCTGGACCTGTAGGTGATCGTACTACAGTTTTCTATAATCCTTTTACTTCTAAATGGGTAATTAGCCTCAGACAAGGTGCAAAAGCAGACGGACGTTCAAGAGGATATTTAGAAAATGATGACCCTGAAATGGCTGTCAGTGTAGCACACTCATTGGCAAGAGGAATTAAAGACAAAAACATTGTTTTATGGTTTACTCCCTCAGATAAAGAATTACCTCATCCTATTTTTCCAGATGTGCAACCAGCAATATATAACTTTGACGCAATGCCTTATGAAAGTGTCATCTTAGGATACTATTCTATGTGGAAAGGTCCTGAAAATAACGTTTGTGGAAAACTTGGGATTCAAAAAAGGAACGAAATAGGAATGGGATATAGTCGCGATGGCTTTCATTTTTATCGTCCTACTTATGAACCCATTATGAACGTTGACAACTCTGAAGATGCATGGAACTGGGGGAATATGCAATCTATAAATGGTATGCCCCTAATTGTGGGCGACTCTCTGTACATCTATGCAAGTGGTCGCCGTTTAAACAATATTTTTTGGGATGGGCACGTGTCCACAGGGCTCGGGACACTTCGTAGAGACGGGTTTGTGTCGTTACGAGCTGATCAAAAAGAAGGATTTATTACTACAGAGAAAATTAAGTTCGATGGAAAATATTTATTTGTAAACGCTGATGTTCAAGAAGGAGGACTACTGGTAGAAATACTAGACGAAAAAGAGAATCCCATCAACGGTTTTACAAAAGATGAATGCATTATTTTACAAAATATTGATAAAACAAAACAACGTATTGTTTGGAAAAAAAATGCAAACGTAGGTGCTTTAGTAGGCAAACATATCCGCCTCAAATTCTATCTCACTAATGGCGACCTTTACGCCTTCTGGATTTCGCCTTGGCAATCGGGAGAAAGTCGCGGATACACTGGAGGTGGAGGACCAGGATTATCAGAAAAAGGTATAGATTTACCAAAATAAAAATAACATTGATATAACAAAACAAGCAGATAAAGTTAGTGTAAATCTGTTTAATTCCTATCATCTGTGTACTTTCAACATTTGTATTCTCCGTTAGTATAAAAAAGCTTCAACCTACACAGTATTGTTTGTTAGTATTGTTGCGCTATATAACAACCGCATCGCCGATGCAGAGCAGGAAGCTGACGGGATTGTCGCTATCTGGAACGACCGCCTTTTGCCCAACGACGAACAAAAAGTACTACAAAACAACTTCTACACCTTGATGCTCGCCTTTGCCGAAAGAGCATAGTGCAGTGGAAGAATTAATATATAGTCCGGACAGGAAAAAATAGAATTAACACATGAAAGAAAGCATTTTTTTTAGAACAAACAGAACACGAATACTGTCGGTTTTTCTTGTCGCATGCTTAATTTCGTGTGGCGACAATAATA
>JAQWCA010000256.1 GCA_028706065.1 Tepidanaerobacteraceae bacterium | reverse complement strand
TGTGTGATTTTACAAGCATTGAAAACAAAGATCCTGCTTATTTGAAGCTACTGCAATATACAATTGAGCGTGATCCATTGTTTGCTGCATTAATCTATCATGGAGGAAATGCGCCAATTACTGCAAATACTGATATAAGGACATGGAACGCTACTACCTTGCGCTTATTGTTTTAAATTCCCAAAAACAATAGTCCCGTCATTCCTACATAAGTGCCAAGGTTAGAAAATTTCCCCTGCAACTGCCAGTTGCTAAGATTCCAAGCTCGCTTGGTCGACAGTCCTCCTCTTTTTTTGCTATACTACAAGCAGTAAAGAGGGGTGTGTTTATGACATTAGGAGAAAAAATAGCAAAACTCCGTGCGGAGCATCACTTATCCCAGGGAGATCTTGCAGAAAAGATGAGTGTCTCACGACAGTCCATTTCAAAATGGGAAACGGGAAGCAGCATTCCCGATTTAGATAAGCTTGTCACTTTGAGTGAGTTGTTTGATGTTTCTTTGGATACACTTGTGAAAGACCAAGATCCAAAAGAGAACACAGATCCACAACCGTCTGCGCCTCATCAATTATCGGAAAAACATCCGCCACGGAAAATTGCAGGATGGATTTTGATGGGCATCGGATTACTCAGCGTGGTTTTGGGGCTTGCCCTCAATCTGCTGTTGGCAGTTTTGGGCGTTTACCTGATTGTATGCGGCACCATCTGTCTTACCGTCAAAAAGCATCCGGAACCCGTGATTGGTTGGGGAACCTTTTTGCCCTGCGCTTACTTTCTTCCGTGGTTTACCAGTGCAAATATGAGAATGATCTTTCACCCTTATTCTTATCAAGGAGGATTAGGGATACAACTGATTGTTTCTTATGCCTTTTGGGCGATGCTGTTCCTGCTGATCTTTATAACAGTTAAGAACACAAGGATGAAAAGTCATCCATTTCTCTTTTCTGGCTGGGCAGTCTTTTCCCAAATCTATGGATTCATTCCCATTGCATTCCGCCATACAGAGGAAACGATGAAATCCTATCTTGTGCTTTCTTGGTGTGCGATTGTAATTCTTTTTGTGCTTCTCTTTTTTACAGGGAAATGCCTATATAGGTACCTCCAAACCAGAAAACAAAAGTGATTGAAAAAGGCAGACGATATCTGCAAAATGCAATTGAGCCCCTACACCTTATTTGTGTGTAGCGGCCTTACTGTTACATCCCGAGAATCTGCCAGAGTATCCTTGCAAATAGACGGTAAATATAAACATATTAGAGGTTATGATGCATCATAACCTCTAATTCTTATTTCTTCGCTATTGACAATATCGATATTCGATGTTACATTTAAAAATACAAATATTGATATTCGATATTTACGGAGGTGATCTAAATGGCAAGGGAGAAATATCAAACATTGACAGAGCAGATGTTCTATATATTGCTAAGCCTTAAAAATGAGTGCTGCGGTGTGGATATTATGAAGATAGTATCGGAGATGACGCAGCAACGAGTGACGATAGGCCCCGGAACGCTATATACACTGCTTGACAACTTTGTATCTCAAGGTTTCATCACTCAAACTAACATAGAAAATCGGAAAAAGAACTACATTATAACAGAGTCCGGAAAAGAAATGCTTAAAAAAGAATACAACCGCCTGCACAAGCTGACGGATGACTATGAAACATTTATGAAAGGGGCGTTGTAGATGAAAACCACAAAAAGACTCATGTTAATGAATTATAACTACTACAAAGAGATCGAGCAAAAGTTGGAGCACTATGCGAAAAAAGGACTTGTTTTAGAAAAAATGGGACCTTATCTTTGGACATTTAAGAAAACCGAACCTCAAAACCTTAAATACACCGTCACATATTTTGCCGAGGGCTCGGTTTTTAATTCTCACCCAACCGACAATCAGCAGACCTATTTTGACTATGCAAAGGCGGCAGGATGGGATTTTGTTTGCGAGTATAATCAAATGCAAATATTTAGTTCTTCCCTTGAGAACCCTCCGGAATTTGAAACGGACGAGAAAGAAAAACTTGAAAATATTCACAAATGTATGAAGAAAAGCTTTGTGGCACCACAGCTTTTGATGCTTGCAATTTTTGCATTTAATCTTTTTTTACGACTTAACAGCTTAAAGCGGAATCCCACGGATTTTCTATCAAGTAATATAGATTTAGCTACCTTGCTTATGTTTTTTAGCATTATTCTCTATTCATCCTATACCCTAATTAATTACTATATGTGGTACAAGAAATCCCAAAAATCTGTTGCTATGGGTGGCTCTATCATTGACAATTTTAATAAAACCCGAAGATATTTTGATATAGGCTATCTTATATTCCTGTTTTCACTTGTTGGGTATATGTTTATTCATCTGTTAACTAACACCACTTTTGGCATAATTGCTCTTTCTGTGGCGCAGTTACCACTGTTTGCTCTTGTATTTTGGGGCTCAATTACATTGCTGAAAAGACGTAAAATCTCTGCAAAAGCAAATAGAATAATCTCAATTTCACTTCTTATTTTAACCGGCGTTTTGTATCTTGGCTTTATATTTTATTCTATCTCTCAGTTTAGTTTCCCAGAAAGGTCAAATAAACCATACACCACTGTTGATTGGGAGATGTATGAGGGAATGACAAAAGAGTATCGCCTTTATAGCGACAAAATCCCAATTACTTGTGAGGATTTATATGGAAATATTGATTTTGAATACTATTCTTACGAAACGGGGGAAGAATACACCCCTCTGCTACATAGAAACCATTATTCTCAAACCCGTCCCCCAATGAAGAATGCTCCACCGGAGCTTGAATATAGTATATATAAACCTAAATTTGAATTTGTAAAGAATATTGTTGTATCCGATTTAACAAAGCTTGATGACTGGTCAGACAGAAAACTTGAAACCCTTGACAACGCTATTTTTTCCACTGAAAAAGCCTATGCTTTCTATTACGAAGAACCAAATGGGAAACTGTTTAGCGGTGAATATATATTAGTTTTTACAGATAAAATCATTCACATTGATGCAGAAACACCTTTCACAGATGAGCAAATTGAAATAGTTAAAAGCAAGTTGCTAATTGGGCAACAATAAAGTTTAATAAATTACCTGTTAGAAGAACATTTGAGATTTCTGATGTGTTTCTATAAATAAGAGCCACTACACTTCAGCATTTGTGTAGTGGCTCTTATTTTTACTACATCCCCAAAATCGTCCAGATGTATAACGGTGCGGTCAGGGTGAACACAAGGCATGCGAACAGAATTGCGGGTGCAGCCCACTCAAACTGCCCGTGCTTCCGATAATCAAAGTATGCCGTACCGAGTTTGGCGAAGAAAAAT
>JAQWCA010000255.1 GCA_028706065.1 Tepidanaerobacteraceae bacterium | reverse complement strand
ATCCACGATGAACAGCCGATACCGCTGACACAGGCAATGTCATTGCGGATACCCATTTTATCGATGGCTGCAATTGCCGCATATTGAACAATGCCGTTGCCACAGCCAGGGCAAAAGAGAGTGGGTAAAGCATCCAGCCTAAGGTAACGCTCCTTCAGTCTATTCACTTTCTTCCACCTCCTTTGCTATTGCATCCAAAATCTCTGTGGGTTTATGAATTTCTCCGCCTATCTTGGGAAGTGATATTACTTTACTGTGATGTAAGCAACGTTCTACCTCTTTATAGTATTTGCCGATATTCATTTCGGGAACAAAGACATACTTGCATTTTTCTGCCAGCCTCCGAATTTCGTTATCCGGGAAAGGCCAGACTGCGTTAACTTTTATTAACCCAACATTTAAGTGACTATATGGGTTTTCATGTAGAGCTTTACTTTTTAAAAGCCCTTTTAAAAATCGAAGCTTCTTCCACTTTTCCTCCGCCTCTTCTCGTATCCCTTTAGCGGTTTTTACAGCATTAAGGGCCGGTCTGGCAACAGATCCATAAGCCAGAATGGCGATGTCCGCATCCTCCATCAAATATGTTTCTATATCATGTATCTCATCAATGTGATTTGTGATTTTACGATTGATGCTGTTGATAAAATCGCTGCTCTTTGGGGCAAGATGCCCTATTCGCTTTCCCTCTTCATCATGCAGCTGTCCTTCTACTAAGGAGTTATTCCCCATATAAAAATCTTCCTGGGGAGAAACTACATAATTACGGTGCCCTCCTCTGATTTTCCTTTCTCCATCATAAATTACTACTTTTTCCCGTAAGTGCCCTACTGCTTCATCGGCTAGCAGTATAACGGGGGTTCTGAATTTTTCCGATAATTCAAAAGCTCGGATTGTAAAATCATACATTTCCTGAGCAGAAGAAGGCGTAAGAGCTATGATCTCATAATCCCCATGACTCCCGTATTTTACCTGATAAATATCTTGTTGGGATGACATAGTGGGCTGGCCGGTAGAAGGTCCTCCCCTTTGAACATTGACAATGACCACAGGGGTCTCGGTAACTGCTGCAAATCCGATGGTTTCCTGCATCAGGGTAAAGCCGGGACCTGAGGTGGCCGTCATGGCCCTTTTACCGCCCCAACGGGCACCGACGGCTGCGCAGGCTGATGCAATTTCATCTTCCATTTGAATAAAGGTTCCGCCTACATTTACTATCTCTGAAGACATAAGTTCTATAATCTCTGTTGATGGTGTAATCGGATATCCTGCAAAAAAACGGCAACCTGCATAGATTGCTCCTTTTGCACATGCCTCGTTCCCTTGAAGAATAACCTTACGGCCATTCTGAGGCCGAGGCCCGTTTATGTGTATTTCCATAGTCTACCTCCATGCCGTCATTATTAGCCTTATATATTCTATTATTATGGTAACATTGTGACTTTAAAAAACAACTTTTGTACAAAGAGAGTACATGTATAAATGTTTTTTTATTGTATTATATTGAAAACTAACAAGGACGGCCCTAATTAAAAGGACCGTCCCCGACTTTTTTCTTGCATTTATGCCTCGTTATATTTTCTATTTGGATATTATTCCTCTTTCAGCACGAGCTTTAGAGTTGTTCAAATGAACAGATATTTTTTCAAGTGCCTTTTCCTGATTTCTTTCTTTTAAAGCTTCTAATATTTCTTTATGCTCTTTTAATATCAGATCCAGATTCTTATCATAATAGACTGTTACCTTTCTGGTTTGATCTACGTAATCCTGATACGATTTAAGAATCTGTGACAAAAACCGGCTACCTGTAGCATTATAAATTATTTCGTGAAAAGCCCGATTAAGTTCCACCATTTTCTTATTCCCTTTTTTCCTGGTATAGAACTCCATTAAATCGAAGGTTTCCTGAAGGGCTTTGATCTCTTTATCTGAAATTCTTGAAACTGCCCACTCCATGGCTAACACTTCAACGGCAGCACGAACTGCATAAATATCTTGTATATCCTGTTTTGTAAAACCGAAAGCAAAGGAGCCTCTATTAGGGATGGTTTCCATTAAGCCTTCTTTTTCCAGCTGTTTAAAGGCTTCCCGAATTGGAGTACGACTGACCTTTAGCTCCTTGGCTACTTGGTTTTCCTTAATACGTTCTCCAATCCCGTACTCGCCTTTTAGGATCCGTTCTCTAAGAATGTTTTCAATTTCCTCCGAAAGGGAATGCGTACACCCTTCAGAAAATTGTTTTTCTTTCATTTCAATCCATACTTCATCTATTTCTTTTTTCGTTGCTGTTGCTTACTGCCTTTTTTCTTGGTTGTGGTTTGTCCTTTGGCCTTGCTATTAGCTTTTTGCTCTGCTTCTTCCTTGGCTTTTTCTCTTGCCCTGTTTATCTCAATGACCCTTGCCGGCGTTGTAGCTCCAATAGCGGAGATGGGCCGTGGAGATTTTACTCTCTTGACACCTTCCTGTGTCTCCTCTACTTCGGATTCTTCTTTTACGCTTTGTCGTTTACCTGCTCTGGCCTTCTTCTTTTCAGCTTTTGCCTTGTCTTTTTCGGTTTTAGCAACTATTTCTTCTACAGTTTTACCGGTTTTCCTGGCTTCCTTGTATGGATTAACCTTCTCTTCTTCTTCATCTGCTCCAGCTACATCCTTTTTCAGTTTTCGTTTGGTATCCCATGCAGTAAAGACCACCATACCGACGACCATAAGAAGCATAATTACCATATAGCCGTTGCTGTCCTGTTTGGTGTTACGTGTAGAAAAATGAGTAATAATCGGTTCATCCAATGTGTTTCCGCCACTGCTTACCAGGTCGGACGATACCGTCAGAGTGTATTCGGTTTCCATTTCCAGTGGCTCTGTTATCTGTATCCAAATTTCATTAGGGTATTTTTCTGCATTATATAATGTTTTATGTTTTATACTCTTACCTTTAGGATTAATTATCGTAAAACAATCTTCATTGGCGGCTTGAGCCACCGGACTGGTCATATTTTCAGAAAAGGTCATTTTTACAGCTATGTTGGTTGGCTGCAGCTTATTCTCTCCATCCTTAGGAAAGATACTTTCTAAAGAAAGTCCTTGCGCAAAGCTTATAGAACTTGCCAATAAAACGGTTAAAATGGTAAGGCTTAGAATCTTGCCTATTCTTTTCATAGTCTATATTTCCTCCTGGTTTGTTGGTTGCTTGGCTCTTGCTTCCTGCCGCAATTTCTTCTGCTGCAACTTTTTCTGCCGTAATGTTTTAAAAAAATCTTTTGTTATCTGTTGACATTCCTGTTCAAGTATACCGGTCTCGATCTCTACAAAATGGTTCAATCTCTGATCCTGAGGTATGTTCATCAAGGAACCGC
>JAQWCA010000254.1 GCA_028706065.1 Tepidanaerobacteraceae bacterium | reverse complement strand
CTGATTATTTGCCGGGAAATTACTCCTTCAAAAACATTGTAACATCTGACGGGCGTGTTCAACGTATATGTTTTTCAGATAAAAACGACAACGATATATCAATTAGTTATGAAACCTATATAGATTACAGCCTTGAAGAATTTAAAACCAGCCTCGTAATAATAAATGAAAAGCAGGCGATATATCATGAAACAGAAGCGGGAAGAAGGGTTCTTCATTTATATCTTGGGGACAATATGGATAAAAAAATTATTAGTCTGTCTGCCCAAAGCATCAGCAAAGAAGAATTATTTAATATAGCCGATAGTCTTGTTTTTCATAATGTAGAAAACAACTTGCTTAACAAAGAAAATTATTTTAAGGAGATTAAAGATAAACGCCTTGTACGCATCTTTGATGAAGTGATTAACCGGGAAAAGGCTGGAGACAAAATGTTTGAAATATATGTATCAGGAGAAAAAGGTGATAAGGAGATTGTTAAATTTAGTAAAAACGATGCAGGACCGGGTGGATGGTGCATGGTTAATTACATGGGATTGTCGTATGAAAATGTAAAACAAAACATGAACTATCCTTTGGTTTTTGATAAGGAAAGTTTAGGCAAGTATAGGTTGGAAGGTGCAGCGGTTTCTTTCAGGCCATTTAATGAGGTTAAGAGAGTAAACTATGCATTGAGCCCTGATTCCGGTAATATCTATCAGTCAGCATTCGTTGAGGCGAGAGGACTTCCCATGGAATACATGCGTTATACAGAACTTGACTATCTGATGATGCGGTATATTTCAACTGATGACACTAAAATTATAAGTGACAGTAAAGGACAGTATTATGCAGTCAGGCTACTGAAAGATGAGATTATTATAGAGACAATAAAAGAAATTGAAGACAGATATGTTTCATATACCATAAATTTACCGATTGAGTTATATGCGGATCTGGAATATAAAGATATCATTAACAGCCTTGATATTATAGAGTAATTAACCCATTTAGGAGTTTATAGTACAAAATAAATGTATATAATTAAACAAAAGGTACGCATCCCTGCATGAAATCTCCACAGAAATGGTATTTTGAGCAAGGGATGCGTGCCTTAAGAATCTCTACCTTTTTAATGTATACTTTTTTTACATGGATATTGTTGACAGGACGATAATTGGGATGTTACCATGAATACAGTAAAAGCAAATTTTCTGTATCGGATTGCGCAAGTAAGCTCTGGAGTTTTAGGAATTTGCATTATGAAGCGAATTGAGTGGAGGGGGATCATTTGAAAAAAGTAATTTGTGTTGTTATTTCAATTCTAGTCTTAATTTTTCTACTGGCATCTTGCGACGCTATGGGAAACGGTAGAACAGCTATTTCCAAAAGCTCCGGTGAATCTAAGGGATTGACATTTGAACGTGTATTAATTTTCCCAACAAAACCAATATTAGATTGGATGAAAGATCATTCAAAAACTTTAAAAGACCAAAGTCAATCAAAATTTTATGTTGCGTTAACAAGAGCAAAACATAGCGTTGCTGTAGTATGTGACTTTAGTAACAAGGCTATATATCCAGATATTCAAAAACATATAAAAGAAGCTAATCAAGTTGGAGATGGGTGCATGTAATGAAACTCGGAATGGAAACAGAAACTTTAGAATACAAAAAGTCTACAGGAGAAATAAAAGAAGCAATAGTTTCGATTGTAGCAATCTTAAATAAACATCAATATGGTGAATTGTATTTTGGAGTTTTGCCTGATGGAACTCCAACCGGTCAAATTATTAATGAAAAGACATTAAGAGATGTTAGTAATGCCATTAAAAATCACATTGAACCAAAGATATATCCAGAAATAAAAATTGTCTATCTGAATGATAGACCTTGCGTTCATGTGAAATTTGAAGGTACAGAAGTTCCGTATTACGCCTATGGACAAGTTAAAATAAGAGTAGCGGATGAAGACTTACCAATGTCTCCACAAGAAATAGAAAACCGGTATAAAAGGAAAAATGATAGTGCAAATTTATGGGAGAATAATCTTTCTGAGTGGAATGTTCAGGATGCAAAAGATGATATTCTAGAAGCTTATATAGAAAAGGCCTATGGTGTGAAAAGAATTGATTTTAAATATTCAGATAAAAAGACAGTTCTCAATAAATTGTTTTTAACCAAAGAAGATACTTTGCTTAATGCAGGAGCCGTTTTATTTTGTAATACGAACCTCTGTGAATTACAAATGGCAATATTTGCAACGGAAGAAAGATTAACTTTTAATGATATTCAACGCTATCACGGTACTGTATTTGAGCTTGTAGATGTAGCAGAGAAATACATCGTAAATAATATTCACTGGCGTGTAGAATTTGATGGATCGATACAAAGGAAAGAAATACCTGAGATTCCAACGGCAGCAATAAGAGAAGCATTAATTAACTCTTTTTGTCATAAAGACTATAATGAGAGACAATGTAATGAAGTTGCAATTTATAAAAATAGGATTGAGATATATAATCCAGGCGCATTCCCGACAGGTTATGTTCCGGAAGATTTTATTGAAAAAGAAGAACGACCAGTGAGAAGAAATCCACTTATCACAAGCATTTTGTATTATTCAAAAGATGTGGAAAGTTTTGGGTCAGGATTAAAGCGAATTATGTATGGTTGTAAAGAAGCAGGTGTTAAAGCAGAATTCAAACTTATGAAATCTGGTTTTGTAGTTGTGTTCTATCGAAGAAATTCTCATGAAAGTGTTGATATAGAAAATATAAAATCAACACTAAGTGTTGATAAAGTGTTGATAAATGATGATAAGACGATACAAAGTGTTGATTCTTTTCGAGAAAAGTACGGAAAGGGTGTTGATTTATCAGAAAAGGAAATTCGTATTATTGAGTATCTATGTAAAAATGAATTTATTACAAATGGAGTTGTAAGGGAATTGTTTCAGGTTGGAACCACTGCTGCAAGAAATTATTTAAATGGATTAGTTGTAAAAGACATTTTAATTGCGAGTGGAAAGCACAGGGGTAGAAGATATATTTTGAAAAACAAGTTAGAAAGAGATGAAAAATAAAGTGATAATATTTGTGTCAACACACATACAAATATGTTTAAAATTACAAAATACGTTTTTTTAACCGTTAGGAAGGAACGGCTTTATGAGCGTGACTCTTGAGGGAACAGTAAATACAAGACTTTGCTTGAGAGGTCAAATAATCCTATAAAATGTGATAATTCTTTAAAAGAAGAAAAAATATATACTAATGGTGTTGAGGACACAATGCTATTTGTATCATTGCTTGCATCTGGAATATGAAGATATCATAAATAATCTTGATATCATAGAATAATTGTTTTCCTGCAGGAA
>JAQWCA010000253.1 GCA_028706065.1 Tepidanaerobacteraceae bacterium | reverse complement strand
GGGAACTATACATGAAGATGATTGAATCGGGTGGTGCCAAAGGTGAAGTGCTATTCACTAATAACCCGCTAAAGGTGTATGACAGGGGATATATCAATGGTATATGTATAGGAGCTGTACATGAGCGAGAAAAGCTTAAAGAGCTTTTTGCCTCATTTGGTGCAATGGTCCCGGTGATTACCATTCAGGATATAGGACCGGGTCCATGGGGTGCAATCGGTTCAAATGTTTCTGACTTTGAAAAAGGTGTACTCAAACTCTTGCCAGGTGATGCCGATGAAACTGCTGAAGGTATAAAGACTAGGATTCGGGAAGCTTGTGGGAAGAATGTAGAGGTATTGATCTTTGGCGATGGAGCCTATAAAGATCCAGATACGGGGATATATGAGATGGCTGACCCCTATCCGGCTATCGGAGTGAGTGACGGTCTTCGTAAAGCTGCCCTGAGGATGGGCACCAAACTGAAACTCCAAGTGGATACTTTATATAACCAAGGGTATACTCGAGCAGAAATAGAGGCTGTGTTAAAGAATAAGGGGGACAAAGTTTCCGTAGAGAGTCTGGGCACCACTCCCCGGAGCGTGACCAGCATTGTAGCCACTTTAGCTGATTTAGTGGCAGGATCTGCTGATGCAGGCACACCGATTGTACTTGTAAGAGGATTCAAATATTCTCAGGGTAGTTAGGCAATAAAAACTCATCTTCTCGAATAGTCAGATAAATAAATGGTTATAATCTCCAATGAGGAGATGAGTTTTATGATAAAGGATGATATATTACGCGTTTTTTCTGAATTGTCTTCTCGGCTGTTTTCTGAAAATGATGTGGAAACTATAAAAACTCCTGAGATAAGATTGGTTGATGAAATTAACGAAGCTTATCAGGACTGGATACGGGCTCAAAAATATTTTCAATGGGTTTCAGATCCTGAACTTGTGGACTATGCAATTTACACAGAAGAAGCTGCGCGTAAAAAATATATTTTTCTTTTGAACAAAGCAAAAAGTCAAGGAATAAGTGTAAAAGAATATAAATAAGATAGTACAAATGAAAAATGGGGGGTGATAAGGTGCATATAGACTATGCTGCTGTTCTTGCTTATGCGTTTGGGCTTTTGATGCTATATGTAGTAGGTCGGGTTCTCATCATGCCCCTCAAAATTGTACTAAAACTCGTATACAATGCTCTTATCGGTGGGATTGTTTTATTGATATTGAATTTTGTCGGAGGTTATATAGGTCTTTATATAGCTTTAAATCCCATAACTGCATTGTTGGTAGGTTTCTTGGGTGTGCCAGGGATAATTATGTTGCTAATTTTAAAATACATATTGGCTGGATAATTATTTTTAATTGGGTCTGTACAGGCAGGCCCTGTTTTATATAACAAAAACATCATTTCATGTCTTGACCACTTTTATACAGTCTGTTATACTTAATAATAAATAACTGTTATAGTTATGAACACCTTGAATATCATTATAATCCAAACCTGTATTAAGAAATCTGAAACAATGTACTATAACAGATTGCTTTTATCACATCTCTACTACAACAAATCTGTTTTTCATATAAAGTCATAACTCAATTTTTAAAGTTACACTTCATGCAATGGTTTTACGAAATACGGGTAATATTGTTTTTTTTAGGGAAAATATAAATAAAGGATTTTTATGAAGGGAGGACTTTTCATGTCAAAAGTATTGGAAATCCGATGGCATGGCCGAGGTGGGCAGGGAGCAAAAACTGCCGCTTTAATGTTAGCGGAGACTGCTGCCCAAATGGGAAAATATGTACAAGGCTTTCCCGAATATGGTCCAGAACGGATGGGAGCACCGATTCTTGCATTTAATCGTGTGAGTGATAAACCGATTCACATCCATTCTAATGTTATCAATCCACATATCGTCATTGTCCTTGATGCAACCCTTTTAGGGGAGAGAGTGACAGCCGGAGTGCCTGAAGATGGGGTTTATATTGTAAATACAACCAAGACGCCTCAAGAAGTTCGAGAGACACTGAATCTTAAAGGCGGAAAGATATTCACCTTAGATGCAAACCAGATTTCCTTGGATACCATTGGAAGAGTTATTCCAAATACACCCATAATGGGAGCTTTCGTAAAGGCTACAGGACTCATGCCTTATGACGAATTTGTTGAAAATGTCAAGGGTGAGCTTGAAAAGAAGTTTAAAAACAAACCAGGAGTAGTTGAGGGCAACTTAAAGGCTATTGAAAAGGCTTATCAGGAGGTGGAGGGCGAATGACACCTTTTGTCAGGAATTTCGGGCAAGGGCGTAAAAGAGAAGGTATGCGCCCGGATATGAACTGGAAAGAACTTACAAAAGCCGGCAATATTTATGAGCCGGGAAATGCCAACACCTATGAAACTGGTGATTGGCGTACCATTAGACCTATTTGGAACAAGGAGCGTTGTATTAATTGTTTGATTTGCTGGCGCTATTGTCCCGATGCTTCTATAATTTCCACCGATGGAAAGTTTGACTCCTTTGATTATAAGCACTGCAAGGGGTGCGGCATTTGTGCCAATGTATGTCCCACCCACGCTATCGATATGCTTTCCGAAGATGAAATTGATAAGCAGAAGGAGGCGAGAAGAAATGAAGAGTAAAGTGGCTCTTACCGGAAATGAAGCTGTAGCGCAGGCCATGAAACAAATAAACCCTGATGTTGTTGCAGCTTACCCCATAACTCCATCAACGGAAGTTGTTCAGATGTTTTCCTCCTTTGTAGCAAACGGGCAAGTAGACACAGATTTTGTTACGGTCGAAAGTGAGCACAGTGCCATGAGTGCCACTATGGGCGCATCTGCTGCCGGTGCTCGCGCTATGACTTGCACATCAAGTCAGGGCCTTGCTTATATGTTCGAGGTAGTATATGTAGCAGCCTCTATGCGACTACCAATAGTATTTCCCGTAGCTAACCGGGCACTTAGTGGACCTATCAATATTCATTGTGACCACAGTGATGCCATGGGAATTAAACAAGCCGGCGTTATACAGCTATTCTCTGAAAATGCTCAAGAAGCTTATGACAATATAGTCCAAGCTATCCGCATTGCGGAGCATCCTGATGTGCATTTACCTGTCAGTGTAAACTACGATGGATTTATCACTAGCCATGCTTTAGACGTGCTGGAAATCTTGGATGATGAAACCGTTAAAAAGTTCATAGGTGTGTATGAACCAGAGGAAGCTCTGCTAAATGTAAAGGAGCCCGTATCAATGGGTAACTTTGCCATGTATGACTATTATTTTGAAAACAAATATCAGCAAGTAGCAGCTATGGAGGCTGCAAAAAAAGTAATTCAAGATATAGGTAAGGAGTATGCCCAAGTCTCT
>JAQWCA010000252.1 GCA_028706065.1 Tepidanaerobacteraceae bacterium | reverse complement strand
TAAATCGCGAGCGGTTTGCTTTGCGAAAGCCATAATCTGATCGGATTTTTCTCGAGCTAATCTTGTTACTTCATCTTGGTTAATCATCTTATCAATTGTCTCATGAGCCTCCTTAACTATTATCTCGCTTTCTTGCTGAGCTTCAATCAATATACTGCGCCTATCTTCAATAATCTTTTGGGCATCTTTCATATCATCAGGTATGACTCTTAAGAGCTCATCAAGTAGATTAAGAATATGTTCTTGATTAATAACAACTTTATTTGAAAGTGGTATTTTTGAACTATTAATTATTAAATCTTGCAGCTGTTCAATGATTTGAAAGCATTTCATTTAAAATCCTCCTCAATAATCTTATTTTTAGTTATTATTAAATTTTTGTTTTAATCGCTCTTCAACTAACGGTGGGACAAGACTTGCTACACAACCTCCAAAACTTGACACTTCTTTAACGATACTTGAACTTAAATATGAATAATTGCTGCTGGTCATAATAAAAATAGTTTCAATATGATCATCCAGTTTTTTGTTCATAAGAGCCATTTGAAGCTCATATTCGAAATCCGAGACGGCTCTTAAGCCTTTTACTATAACTCTGGCTTGTTTTAATCGAGCAAAATCTATCAATAAGCCTTTGAAGCTATCTATCTCAACATTTGGAGTATTGTATATTGATTCTCGTATCATTTCAATTCTCTCATCCACGGTAAAAAGCGAACTTTTTTGTGGATTGGATAAAACTGCTACAATTAAACGATCAAATAATTTTGCACTTCTTTTAATAATATCAAGATGACCATAAGTTATTGGATCAAAGCTCCCTGGATATACTCCTATATTCAATACTAGTCACTCCTTTTTAAAAAAGTTAACACTGTTTTACCATATACTTTCTGTTTATAACACAAAAAACCTTTAAATGAAAATGATTCATCTTTTGGATGTTGTACTACTATAATCGAATTTGCCATTTTTAGATTCCTTATAGCTTTCAAACCAACTTCAATTTGATTTTTATAATACGGTGGGTCCAAGAAAAAAATATTAAAAGCATTAGCTCCTAAATCTAGATTAGTTAAAACCGTCACAGCATCATTCTGTATAACTAGAGCCTTCTCAGTTAAATCTAGCTGTTGAAGATTTTGTTTTATCACAGAGCATGCTAACGCATTTTTTTCTACAAATATTGCATTTTTTGCTCCCCTGCTTAATGCTTCCAAACCAACAGCCCCTGTCCCGGCAAATATATCTAAGAAGCAACTTTCAATCACGTCATTACCAATGATATTAAACAACGCTTCCCTCACAAAATCTGTTGTTGGGCGAGTTACAGCTCCCTTTGTTGATTTTATTTTTCTACCTTTATGTAAGCCGCCAATAATCCTCATGATAAAACCACCTTTAACTCTCATCAAGAATTATTTTAACATATTAATGAAAAGTTTAAAATAAATAAATATATTTTAAAGGCCTATTAACGATTATACTGAATATTATTTTCCGGTTTGTACATACTATATATTGTAATAACTTTCCCCATAAGCTCTTCCTCCGGTTTCTCCTCTCCCAATGCCGGCAACAAATGCCGGCATTATTTTATTAACTCTGCAAAAAAGAACAGACCCTTTCAGAGTCTGTTCTTTTTTATTTATTTTATTGGGTTGTCGTACCGCCGCTTGCGCGCCTCTGATAATCCTCAATCATCCTTCTTACCATATGACCCCCGACGGCACCACAATCTCTTGAAGAGTAATTACCCCAATATCCATCTGGAGGAGCTTGTATTCCAACCTCTTTTGCGATTTCATATTTAAACTGCTCCATAGCTTTATAAGCTTCAGGTACTACCAATTTATTTCTTTTTTGGCCTAATGCCATCTTTAATTCACCTCCTTTATTTATTCTACTTTTAATATAACCCAAGAAAAAGTCTATATACTAGAACAATCTGCCTTACAATCCAATCGATGTATTTGATTTTTTTTACAAAAAAAACGACCATGATAGATTATGTAATCTTACTTCATAGTCGCCATCTACTCTAAAATTAAATGGTTGTTTTTGTATCTAATAATTTTTTTAGTTGTATATAATCAGGTGATGAAAGACATCCTTTCTCAATAATTTCTGCTGCTAATCTTTGAGTAGTTTCAAGAACCTCTGCATTGTCCACAAAACTTGCAAATTTGAATTCACTAAAGCCATGCTGTTTTACTCCTAAAAATTCCCCTGGGCCTCTTAGTTCCAAATCCTTTTGTGATATCTTAAAACCATCATGACATTTCATTAAATACAGTAGTCTTTCTCTTGCGATGTCCTGACAAGATCCCGATATAAGAACACAGTAGGATTTTAGCGAACTCCTACCAACTCTACCCCTTAGCTGATGCAGCTGGGCAAGACCGAATCTTTCGGCATTTTCTATTACCATCATTGTAGCAGATGGCACATCAATTCCAACTTCTACCACAGTGGTAGCAACAATTACCTGTATCTTTTTTGACAAAAATCCCTTTAATATCCTATCCTTCTCCTCCTGCTTCATTTTTCCATGAAGCATTTCTATTTTTAATTGAGGATATTCTTGCTTTAAGCGATCTTTATGCTGTTCGACATTTACCATATCCAATTCGTTTTCTTCCACCGCCGGACAAACCACATAAGCCAAATGGCCTTTATTAACTTCGGAAACCATGAAATCATATACTCTTTTTCTCATACTATCTCGAACCACATAGGTCTCTACTTTTTGCCGGCCTGCCGGCAATGTATCGATAATGGAAATATCTAAATCACTATATAAAACCATTGCTACTGTCCTGGGTATGGGAGTAGCACTCATCACAAGAACATCAGGATACTGACCCTTCCTTACAAGGTTTTCTCGCTGTTTTACTCCAAAACGATGTTGTTCATCGGTTATGACCATTCCTAAACGCCTAAATTCCACATCTTTTTGTATTATAGCGTGGGTTCCAACCAAAACATCAATATCACCGTTTTTCAACTTTAAAAGAATATTATATCTTTCCTTTTCTGAGAAACCTCCCTTTAAAATATCAACATTGATATTATGAAGACTAAAAACATGTTTTAATGTATGATAATGCTGATCTGCTAAGATTTCGGTTGGAACCATCATTACACCTTGAAATCCATTTTTTACATTAAGATACAGTGCCGCACATGCTATAAGAGTTTTACCCGATCCCACATCACCTTGAACAAGTCTATTCATAACATGCTTACATTTAAGTTCATTTATAACATCATTTAAGACCTTTAACTGGCCTGATGTAGGGGAAAATGGAATCCCCGATAAAAAAGGCTTTAAATCAAGATTTTTATAGCTATTCTTACGTTT
>JAQWCA010000251.1 GCA_028706065.1 Tepidanaerobacteraceae bacterium | reverse complement strand
TTTTTCCAGTATTTCAGGATTCAGTTCCCCACATATGGGAAAGGCATCTTTACCGATACATTTTATTCCTAAGGATTTTACGAAAGTCTCCATATATGGCTCATTTTCTTCTATCACATATAGTTTTTCCACACCGAATGCAAATTCTCGGATTAGTTTTTCCGGTAGTGGAAAACTCAAGCCAATCTTTAAATAAGAGGCATCATCGCCCATTACTTCTCGAGCGTGCTGGTAAGAAATACCGCCGGTGATAATGCCGATTTTTTTATCTCCCCATTCGATTCGATTTAAGGGACTTTCATTGGAATATTCCCGAAGCTGAGCCAGTTTCTGTTCTACTATACGATGCCTCTCCCGTCCAAATGCCGGGATCATGCAATATTTTTTTACATCCTTTTTGTATTCTTTTACACCTACATCTTGCCGAGCACCAATGCTTACCAAGGATTTGCTATGGCAAATCCTTGTGGTCACTCTGAGCAGCACCGGTATGTCATATTTTTCGCTGAGCTGGAAGGCAATTTTAACATAATCCAGACACTCCTGACTGTCCGAGGGTTCTATCATTGCCACTTTGGCATGTAAGGCATAATAACGGTTATCCTGCTCATTTTGGGAACTGTGAAGTCCGGGGTCATCAGCTGTCACGACCACTAAACCACCGTTAACTCCCGTATAGGCCAAGGTAAACAGCGGATCGGCGGCTACATTTAATCCCACATGTTTCATGGCACAAAGGGCCCTTGCACCTGCAATGGATGCACCACCGGCAACTTCCATGGCTACTTTTTCATTTACAGACCACTGGGAATAGACTTCCTTATAATTAGCAATATTTTCTAAAACTTCAGTGCTGGGGGTGCCGGGATAGGCAGCCGCTACAGAACACCCTGCCTCATAGGCTCCCCGAGCAATAGCTTCATTGCCTGTCATAATCTTCTTCAATAGCTTTCCTCCCTCTCCCTTACTGTGAATGTTAAATTAATAATTAATTGAAATTAAAAACAGTAATATCTGATGAATTCTAATCTCACATTAAAGCCAAGTATATCGCAATTGTCACTCATTATCAAAGGTTTATTAAACCATTAAACTGAAATGTGGTTCATGTTCAGTAAATTAATTATATCAAACTTATTTGTCTTTGTTTCAAAAGTTTTGTTTAACAAGTTTTAAAAGAATAGAGATAACAATAATAAAATGCAAAACAATTTTTAACCTGATGTTTTTGTTTTTATCAACAAGTTTTCCACATATTATTCACATATGCACAGGTTATCCCCACAAATTGTGGATAAATCAAGGAATTGTGAATAAAATAAAGGTGGATCCAGAATGTGTGAGCATCTGGCTCCACCTTTATTTATTGTCAAAGTAGCTATTACCTTTGCTATACAGCATTTCATTTTTTCTGGTTAAACAAATTAAAATCTAATTCTATTGCTTCATTCCTTCTATCTTCACCGCTCATTTCACTCTCGCTCCAGAATCGATGTCCCGGTCCACTGTGATGAGTGTCAGACTTTGTTCATTGGAAGCTGCCAGTAGCATGCCACAAGATTCGATACCCCGAAGTTTTGCCGGCTTTAAGTTGGTAACTGTCACTATCTTTTTGCCCACCAGTTCTTCCGGTGCATAGTGTTTTGCAATACCTGCCACTATTTGACGCTTTTCATCGCCAATTTTTATCTGCAGTTTGAGAAGCTTGTCGGTTTTTTTCACCTTCTCGGCTTCCAAAACCTCGGCGATACGAAGTTCAGCCTTCGCAAAGTCCTCTATGGATATAAGGTTGGCGCCCTCTTCTTTTATTTCTTCCTTCATTTTTTCTTTCTTTTTCCCTTCTATTTTTTGGGTTTCTTGGGGGACTGTCTGGTCACCTTTTGGTTCTTCAATCCTGGGGAAGATGATTTCTTTTCGGAAAACTTTACACCCTACGGGAAGTTTCCCCCATTCTTTTATGCTTTCCCAGGTGGAAAGGCTGTCATCGGTGATTCCCAGCTGTTCCCTTATTTTAGCGGGAGTATTGGGCATAATTGGCGCAATGTGTACAGATGTGACGCGTAATGCCTCAGCTAAATTGTAGATCACTGTGGATAGGCGGTCTTTTTTGTCGGGATTTTTGGCCAGTATCCATGGTGCGGTTTCATCGATATATTTATTGGCCCGACCGATAAATCTCCATATTTCTTTAATGGCTTCATTGAGCTGTGCATTGTTAATAAGCGATTCCTGCTTATCGGGCAGCTTTTCCGCCATATCTATGAGTTCATCGTCCGGACTTTCCGAAATTCCCGGAGCCGGTATAACTCCATCGCAAAATTTTTCTATCATTGTAACTGTCCGTGAAAGTAGATTGCCTAAATCATTGGCCAGATCAGTATTGTATCTTGCAATGAGGTTAGATTCACCTACCGAAGCATCCTGTCCGTATGGTATGTCTCTTAGCAGGTAGTAGCGTACTACGTCAGAGCCGTATTTTTCGGAAAGGGCAAAAGGGTCCACTACATTGCCCAAAGTCTTGGACATTTTTCGGCCGTCCGAACCCATGAGAAAACCGCCCACATTCAGATGTCGATAAATGGGTATACCAGCAGCCTTGAGCATGGTAGGCCAAAATATGGCATGGGGTTTGATGATATCCTTGCCTACAAGATGCCATGCATGTTCCCAAAACCGCCCGTATTTTGCACCTTCGGGGTATTCTAAGGCAGAAACATAATTTATAAGGGCATCAAACCAGACATATGTGACATGGTTCTTGTCCCACGGCAAGGGGATCCCCCAAGATACACGTTCGCGAGGCCTGGATATGGACAAATCGCCTATCGGCTCTGCAAGTATGGAAAGAACCTCGTTCCTATAACCTTCAGGACGGATAAAATCAGGATGTGCCTTGATATAGTCCCTAAGCCACTCTCGATATTTTTCCATACGGAAAAAATAGTTGCCTTCTCGCCGTTTTTCAGGAATCATTCCGTGGTCGGGGCAACGCCCATCCACCAACTCTTTTTCGGTAAGGAAACGCTCGCAACCAACACAATAATAGCCTGTGTATTCTCCATAATATAATTCTTGTGAGTCATATACCTTTTGCAGTATATTTTGCACAACCTGTTTGTGCCTGGGTTCGGTCGTACGGATGAAGTCATCATTTTCGATGTATAGTTTTTTCCAGGCTTCCTTAAACCGCTTACTCACCCGATCTACAAAAGCCTGGGGTTCTTCCCCGGCTTTTTGTGCCGCTTGTGAAATTTTCTCGCCGTGTTCATCGGTACCGGTCAGAAAGTAGGAATCATATCCAGCAAGGCGATGCCACCTGTTAAGAAAGTCGGCTATGACAGTAGTATATGCATGGCCGATATGGGGTT
>JAQWCA010000029.1 GCA_028706065.1 Tepidanaerobacteraceae bacterium | reverse complement strand
ATCATTGTTTATATTTACCACTCATCTCTTTTCTTGCCAAAATGGTAAATTCCTTTATAAATCCTGTTTTTGCAGATGTATACCCGTCTCTATCATGCTCAGACTTTTTTTGCAAGTCAACTTTAAGCTTTCCATATTTATCAGCAACATCGGGGTGAGATATTAGATAGTCTCTAAAATAAAGTTCATCCCAATCCCCGCTGTATCTCACATGAACATGAAAAGCTTGACCTTTAAATCCTTCCGGTGTATAACCTTTCATAAACATCATATGAGGAGCTGGATTGGCAGGTTGAGAACTGTATATATAACCTATTGCTTCCATGTCGGATATTAGCTTCTCAGTCTCTGTATTGTCTTTTACTTCAAGAAGAATATCAATCGTTGGCTTTGCCGGTAGATTAGGTACCGCTGTACTTCCAAAGTGGCTTACCCTGACAATAATATCCTTACCTACAGCTTCTTCTATAGCTGCTTTTTCAACAAGATAATTCTCTTTCCATATTGATTTATGCTCACTGATAATTATGGGAAATAGTTGCCACAGTTCTTGGTTTATCATCCATTTTTAATAAAAAAGCAGCAATATATCTCCAAATACAAGGTCTTAAAACTTTCCAAACGTATCTAATATAGCTCATCCCATACGGTTTGAAAATCAGTTATTATTTCTATTATAAATACAAAATTCCTTTAATCTTAAATAAATTTTCAGCATGAGAATGATGATTTTGGATAACCCCCTCTGATATGGATTAAGAGGGGCTATCTTATGCTCCAATGAACTTCTTAAACCTGGTCTCCAATCTGTCTTGATTGGGCCAAAGTTCTCTATTTCGGGGCAGTATAATTTTTCTATCATGAAGCTATTGTATCCCATATTTCAACATCGGACCGTCCTTTTACCAGCGAATATCTTCCCTCACTATTATTCTAAAATCAGGTCTTACACCAATAAAATTACTGTCAAAAGCAGCATGGTGAATTTTGCATAATGATAATCCATTACTAACAGTAGGCTCACCCAGCTCATCGGAATCAGGAATAATATGGGCAGCATCGAGAAGTTCTGCATGCTTAAGTCTACAGAAAGCACACTGTTCTCTATAAGCTTCTAAGACTCTTTCTCGAAACGACTTTTGATGCAATCTCTGCCTAATTGCAGAGGTGCTATATTTTCTCTTGAAATACGTATCTGCCTCAGATACTTTGGATGTATGCTCAGAGGAATTATTTATGTGTTCATGAATAGAGGTTGAATCGACCGCAGCTACAGTTAATGATAGCTGATCTGGATTATCTCCTATAATGAAGACTGGTCATACCGCCAAATATTTTCCCTTAACTATACCATGAAAATAAATAAGCGGAGTCTGTCTTTTCATTGCCTCTCTTAACCCTACATTGTCCCTATGATTAGGATCTGTTCCTCGGTATCGATATACTAGGGCCCACCAGCTACAGTAGTAATAGATATAGGAATCTGTTCAAAGACTTTGGGTTTCCAAATCCCCTGAGGCCCAACTAATGTAATCCGCTGACCATTAAAATCAAAGCCCTGTTCAAGAAGCCTTCGAGGAAGCACATCTCCATGAATATGTACTTGCTCGTTCAACCACTTAAAGGCGGCAAGCCCAATAATATCTTCCATGAAAAATACACATCTATCAAACATCTAGTGTTTTAAACGCTGTTATATTTAAGTTCAATAAATATTAATCAATTCTTATAATCTCTCTACATTTAGGGCAGTTTGAACAACTATAAAAACTTTTACCTGCGTTTTTCCCTGCTTTTGCTGTGCTTATAACCATGGGAATTCCACATTTGGGGCAAATCGGTATTTCTTCGTTATCAGATAAATTGATTTTTTGCTCACTCATGGAAGTTTCCACTCCAACAAACAATATGTCAATTTTCTCTTTCACTTCACTCAGTATGTAATTTCTTTTATTTTCAAATCTAATAAGCGGTATACCAACAGCTTCAAAAGCTTTATCGACAAATTCGTCTCTTTCAACGCGGGTTGCTCTTGACACTTTAGTATTCCCGACGTTTCTTAAACTTAGATAGTCCTTGTCTATGTTTTAAGAATATCAGGAGTACTTCGTGATTGCCATTTAAGATTATTTTGATAATGTAAAAAACTGGTGGCTCAGCTTTGGCGTCTACCATTAAGCTTTGATCCTATTTTATAATATGGAAGCAATAACCTATAGATTCTAATTTTTGTAATTGTTACTTTTTTATTTTTTATTTCTTTTTGAATCTTTTGCCTATATTCGATATATATAGCATTAAATTACATAAATACTTTTCAATGCAATTATTTATTTTTTTTGTTAACTTGCTTTTTCTCTTGTTTTGATTGCTGACATACCAGCTTGATAAGATAAGTGCAAAGCCATATAATATGAATGCTACCATAAGTATTAGTATTCCGTAATGAATTTTCCACCATTTTGGAAAAATAGTAATAGGGATAAAATAGTTATATATAGAAACGACCACTATAGTCATGGCTACATAAACAACGAATAAAGTAACATTATAGAAAAATATACTTATTTCCATTAGCATTTTTAAAAATGGATTTTTATAAACGAGACTTTTAAACTTATAATAATCTTTATAAATTATATCATGTGCTTGCCAGAACTCATCTTCAATCATTATGTAAAAAGAATCAAAACTCTTCCAGAACTCAGATCTATTAATCTCGTTTGTATTCTTCAGTAAATTAATGTATTTTTGTTCAAGATCAAAATACCATTCCAAAATAAAAGTTGATGCAATTAATTTTAAACTTGAATCTGGCAAACTATACTCTTTAAAAAAATCTGTAATCAATTGCTCGCTTTCATCACTTCTAACTCTGTCGATTTTTTTAAGTATTATATAAATTGGATAGTAAACATTTTCATAACTCCTAATTAAGGAGTCTAGAAAAGAATCCATTCCTTTTGATCGTCTACCAAACTGATATACAATGAAAGCAGAAAATAACGCCAAAAAAATAGACCATAAATCCTTATTTTCTATTGTCATAAAATCCATCCTTATTTTATATTAGTTCGACAATAATTCTAATATTCCTTTCAACAATTCCTGATCTTAAATTAAGATACTTTACTCTTTATGTTTTTATTGCAGCTAATATAATTAAATGTATAAATTTCTATTGTTGTTTTCTGTTTTTTACGACCAAGCAGTTCCTAGATATACCTCAAATCCATTCCTCCTTCCAGGAAATGAGTGGCAAATGATTGTCTAAAGGAAATAACATGATGGGCAAAAGCGATAGTAATTCTTATCTGTTCACTTTTTTTATCCAACATACAAATCACTTCTTGAAAAATATTCTTATTTTCGATAATTCGACAGTAATATAAGAAATTCCTCCAAAATTATGTGAATTCATCACTATGTCTTCCTTTTTTCCGAAGGAATTGTAAAAAGAATATTAAAGGGGTTCAGGTTCTCTTTTTAAATCATCTATAGGTGTTTATCGCACTCCTCATCATCTGAATTATTCAGTATCGTATAGGTGAAAAGGCGCTGTCGAACGAATTGGGAGGGCGCTGGGTGCGGCTACATGTAAGGTTTTGAAAGGCGGTATTATACATCTTGATGATGTCGGCGGTGCAATCGCGTTCCGGGCGATAAGCCATGTATACAGAACGGTGCCTAGGTTGCCCACATATATATATCCTGTGGGAAAGAGGGCAAAACAGGTACAAACCTTCCCTCTGGGAATTTTCGCCTCCACCTCCTTAAAATATTTTTTATCCAATGCCATATCATTTCATCCGTCGGGACGGCAGGGCACCGGTTCTATCCTCAAAGAACAAATATTAATATATTGAATTCTCTCCCGTTTGACAAGGTCCTTTCCCCGGCTTTTCTTCCACCAGAATCTGATGAACTTAAATGGAGACGGCGCAACAGTCCGCGGCTTTTAAAGATAGCAGACTGTTGCGCCGTTCTTTCAAAACGATATATTTCTGTGATTCTTTCCCAAAAGAATCACACTACCCTATGCTGCAACTGCTTACCCCCGGTGCAGGCAGCCACGTTCTGAGCGCAAATCAGACTGACCGCACCAATGGCCTCCTTGGAATACATGCCGATATGTGGCGTGACGATGACATTGTCCAGTGTAAGCAGATGGTTCTCAACGGACATGGGCTCCACCTCGGATACATCCATGGCCGCTCCGGCAATGTGGCCGGAAACCAGCGCTTCAAACAGAGCCTTTTCATCGACGATACCACCCCGAGCACAATTGATCACATAGGCGCCTTGCTTCATTCGGCTAAGTTCCGGTTCGGAAATCATGTTCCGCATTTCGTCCGTCAAGGGCAGGTGCAGAGACAAAAAATCGCAGCCAGTGAGTACCTCTTCCTGTGAGCACAAAATCACATGGCCCTTGAATTCCTCGGGCAGTTCCTTTCAAGCGGATTTTTTTACCATAAATTTCCGTCCTTGTCAAAGGGCCAATCAAACGGCTCGCTGGTGACCTGAACATGCTCGTTTTTTCTGGCCTCCTCTACCATAGCCTCGGAGATTTCGATCTCCTCCAGATGCATGGTGTCCATGATATGCACAATTCTGGGGTGCTCGCGGTCAATGTAATTGCAGGTCTTCAAAGCGATTTGGATACAGGCCTTGTTCGTGTAGGTAAACAGAGGAATCTTAGGCGTACACAGCACAGTAGAGGTAACTACGTTGGGGTAGGTGCAATCCACGTCAATCTTTTTCACCAATCGGTGGGTTGCCACATCAGCCAGTCCAATCCCATTGCAGTTTCCATGGGTCGCCTCCGTCAGATCCAAAACCGCGACATGCTGTACCTTTTTATCGCTCTTCATATAGGGAACGGCATAGCGTCCTGTGATATTGGGGTCCATCCCGTCGCCGCTAATATCCTTGCCGAACCGGTCCACCACAAGCACGTCGATATCGTCAAAGAAAATCCGGCCAAGCCGCTGCTTGGAGCGGCGCAGAAGATCGGGCTCTCTTTCGAAAATTTCTTCTTTTAAAAATCCCTCCAGGATGCAGATCTGGTCAAAGGCGTTCTCTACCACCGCCACTGCACCCAGAATCTTGGTTTTTTCAAAGATGACCTTGGCAATCATAGGCAGCAGCCTACCCAGATCGGAGAAGCCGTCCCGATGAACATGGTCTGCACCGTACTGCTTGCCCATACCGATGACCGCCATCTTCAGGATTCCGCTCTCATAAGGACCCCTGAAGGCGGTGTGGGCCTTCACCCGACCCCAGAGAATAATACCTTCTGCCTCATAGGCGTAGCGGTCCACAAAGACAGGCATCCCCTCCTCTGTCTGCCCAGCCTGCACAACTTCCATGGAGGCCAAAATGGGGCAACCCAAAAACTCCTCGGTTATACCGTAACTAGTGAGAATCTCACGCTGTCCCACGGTGGTAGCCCCACCGTGGCTGCCCATAGCCGGAAATACGAAGGGATCGCCTGCGCAGGATTTGATAAAGTCCACAATGGTTTTGGTAATGATGGCCACATTTGCCACGCCGCGGCTACCGCAGGTAATGGCTACCCGCATGCCTTTTCTGATTCGAGGACGCATGGGTTCCAATTCCTTGGCCACTAGGGCAGGGATGTCTTCCGAGTCAATATAGCTGCGATCCAAAAGCTGGCGTATCTTCACCATCCTGGGCAATTGAGTACCGGATGCCAGCTTTGTAACAACATTTCCTTCCTTTTTCGTTTTCAGTGTCATGATGTCACGCTCCCTTACAAAATCACGCCATCTTTGAAGATCATAATCTCCCTATCGTCATTTTCTTCACTACACGTATGCTGCCTGCCGGAGGCCACATCTAGCACCAACCGCCACAACTCCCGGGCTGCCGTGTCCACGCTGCCATGCTCTAACACCACACCAGCATTGAAATCTATCCAATAGGGCTTTTTCACGAACAGCACATTGTTGGACGCGATCTTAACAGTGGGAATTGCGGTACCCAAGGGGTTGCCCCGTCCCGTGGTAAACAGGAGAATCTGGGCTTGGCTGGTAAGCAGGTTGGTAACCGACACGCTGTCGTTTCCGAGCCCTGTCATCAGATTCAATCCAGGCCTGCAACAAACCTGCCCCATCTCCAAAGTGTCGGTAACGGTAGCATAGCCACCCTTTTGGATACAGCCAAGAGACTTCTCCTCCAGCGTGGTAATACCGCCCTTCTTATTCCGGGAGATGGGTTTTCGTAAATGGGCTGGTTATGGCGGATGTAGTAATGCTTAAAGGAATTTATCATATTCACAATTTTTTTAAAGGTTTGGAAGCTGTCAGCCCGGTTCATTAGGTCGGGTGGACGGTCGCTGATGACCGTCCACCCGACAGCAGAATAGACATAAAGCTTTTACTTGAGCATTCCTGTCACACGAGGCAGGAACTCGGAAATCGCAGGGATAAAGGTAATCAGTAACAGGCAGAAAATCATAGCGATAATAAATCGTATAATACCCTTGAAGACTACTTCCAGCGATGTATTGCCTACGCGGGCCGCCACAAACAGATTGATGCCCAGAGGCGGAGTAATAAAGCCGATGGCTAGGGCTACCACCATGATTATACCAAAATGGATGGGTGACAGCCCTAGCTGTAGAGCCACAGGCAGCAGAATAAATGCATATTTAGTTTACTAAAACAAAGAGAGATATTCATGGATAATGAAATTTTGACCTTATGACAGATCTATATACCGAAATGCAAAAACCGTAAACCATGATAATAAAACAGCAATTTATAAATAGCCGTGAAGGTAAAAATTATAAAAACCAACGGAAAAAGAATTCGCCATTTAAGAAAATGGATTTACCTTATATACTATAAAGGTAAATCCATTTTTAATATTGGTAGTAAAATATTTATCTAACAATATAAAACGCACGTTACTCCGTAACCCTTATCGCCTTAGCCTGCTCTAACACCACATAAGATTCGGCTACTACTTCCACTGTCATGCCTTGTATAAGGTCTTCAGGCGATAATTCTTGGCCGGTTTTTTTGAGAATTACTGTAGCTTTGGTCATCTCGATTCTAGCTTTGTCGTAGACGGTGTCACTTTCGACTTTACCTTCCACCAGTATACCGGCTACACTTTTATCTTCACTTAAGATTATTTCCGTTATTTCGCCTCGGATACCTATACTGTCTTTAGCATTGTTGTTGTATCCAATAGCTCCGATTAATAGGATAAAGCTTAGTGTTAATAATAGCACTTTTTTGATGTTCATGGGAACACTCAATCTAGCCTTTTACTCTTTTAGACGAGAAACCTACAGAAATGTTCCCTCAGAATAAAAGCATTTTTATAAACTTTGAATCAAATCCCTTATCTTTTCTATTCCCTCACCGGTCACTGCCGACACCGGGTAATATTCTCCCTTTACTCCACACATTTTCAGGTATTCCCTCGCTTTTCCCACATTAGAAGAAGGAGAGTCTATTTTGCTTATCACTCCATATACAGGGATATTGAACATTGTGCAAAAGCCTGGAGGAATGGTAGGCTTTGAGCAGGTTGAATCCTGCACCACAAAAATAGCATCAGCATCCATGGCTGTTGTAATCACGGCGTGATTTAGGCGCCGTATGTCCATGTATTCTCCGGGAATATCAATAAAACCATCTTCGAAGATAAGTGCCTGGGTTTTGGCGGTTTCCCCTGAGCCTTGCAATGCTTTTATAAGTGTTGTTTTCCCTGCTCCTGAAGCTCCGATGAATATGACTTTTTTTAGCAAAATTTTCACCTCAAAATTTCAAACCCTGCATTCGTAGAGTTTTAGACCCTATTAATGCAGGGTTGTGTATGTTGTCGTTACGGTTTCTTTGTAATAAAACTATGCTGCTATTTCTCTTTTGGTGTCCACACTCTTAGGTGCAAATAAACTGGCTACAAATATGGCGGTGATTCCTGCTACCAATTTACCGACTATCATGGGGAAAATCATTTCTTTTGCTACACCGGCGGTAAATCCCAGGTGGTCGCCAAAGGTAAAGGCGGCACTTACTGCAAAAGCCACGTTTAATATCTTGCCACGTTGATCCATTTCATGAAGTATTTGAAACATGGCGATATTATTGGCCAAAGTTGCCACTAACCCGGCAGCAGCCACATCATTCATGCCAAGCGCCTTTCCAATGGACATCAGAGGTTTCTTAAAGGCTTTGGTTATAAAGTGCACCATGGGGAAAGCTCCTGCCAGCATTATGGCAATAGCTCCAATGACTTCAATACCGTCACTGATGGGAGCCATACCCGGGATAACTACAAATCCCGTCAGGGTTTCAATAATTATGGCCGCAAGGCCAATGGTAATTACTACAACAACAGCTTTGCCGAAAGTATTAAAACCGGATATCATTTTGCTGGGTATCCTCCAAAGGCCTAGAGCAATAAGTGCTGCCACAATAATAATAGGTATTAGATTGCTTAAAACCATACTCATTGGAAATCCGGCTACAAGACCGCCGGCAAGGCAGCCGAAGGGGATAGTAATTATACCTGCCAGAATTCCCGTAGCCAATGCGTTATGATCTTGTTTTTTAATAATTCCAAGGGCTACAGGAATAGTAAATACAATTGTTGGCCCCATCATGGCTCCCAGGATGGTCCCCGCAAAAAGCCCTGCTTCAGGAGTCTGGGCCAATTCCATGGCCAGTGGAAATCCACCCATATCATTGGCGAGGAGGGTAGTGGCAAACATGGCAGGATCTGCTCCCAAGGCCGAATATACCGGTACTATTATGGGTTTTAACAGTGTTGCAAGAACCGGAGCCAAAGACACAACACCTACCATGGCCAAAGACAAAGAACCCATGGCATTGAATCCTTCTTCAAACTGCTCACCAAAACCATATTTGTTTCCCAGTATTCTGTCGATTGCACCTAATGCCATAAAGACTACCATTATATTGATTATGATCTGGTTGATACTCAATTATTGTACACCCCTCTCTTTTAATGCTTTAATATTATTGGGCAATTCTCATATATTTACATTGATACCACTTCCCTTTTTGTCATATATTTTCTTAACTAATGAAGCCACATGGGCACCGGCTTCCACCGGTGGCATGCCACTCTCATGAATATTGGAAACTACTGTCCTGTCAGATTCCACCGTGCCTTTTTTAGGCCGCCAGCAAAGGTATGCACTCATACTGGTAGCGGTCCCCAGGCCCGGTCTTTCACCAACTAGTTCTACCAGGACATCTGCTTGGATTACTTCATTTACATCGTCCATCACCGGAACCCGGCCGAACTTGATAAAAAAGGGCACTCCCACTTCCAGATCGTGAGCTTTTAGGCCTTCCAACAAGGCAGGCAAGAAATCGGGTATATTGGCCTCAATTGCCTTGGTGCTCAAACCGTCAACTATGATTATCTGAACCTGAGGTTTTAAGGTGCAATGTTTTCGAATCTCTTCTTTCGCTTCTTCAGATAGAATCTTTCCTAGGTCAGGTCGGGTAAGGTATTCATCTTTATCCCGAACTACTGTCTTTATAGTGAAAAGACCCATCTGATCCAAAAAGTCTTTTGATACATCACTGAATACCGCATCCATTGCCGAGGCATGGTCGGCTTTGAAGCGAAGCCATGGAACGGTAAGGTATCGCGGTCCGGTTCTGCCCAGAGCAATGCGGGCCGGTGTTAAACTTTTAAGCCTTGAAAGATACTCTTGATCTATAGGATTTTTTATGAATGTTTTTTCGAAGAGACTGTATTCGGTTATATCGCTAAACTCCATGGTTTGCCTGTTATTAGTCTGTGGATTTATTTCAGTTGAGACACTCTTATTTTTTAGTTCTTCCAATATCTTTTGCACAACATTTTCAATCTGGTCATCCTTAAAAAGTGCCATTACATCACCTTCTTCCCCGAGGTGTTATTGTGGAAAACAGTGAGGGGTCACCGGCAATGGGAGTAAGTTTACCGTCTTTCATAATACCCATGGTCTCAAGCCATTTTTCAAATTCAGGTGCAGGACGAAGTCCCAACAATTCTCTCAATGTAGCATCATCATGATAGCTTGTGTCCTGATAGCTTAACATGCAGTCATCACTGCCGGGGACTCCCATGTAGTAGTTGGCTCCTGCCATGGCAAGCAACATAATTGCCGTCTCTTGATCGTTCTGGTCCACCTTCACATGGTTTGTATAGCATGGGGCCATTCCCATGGGGAGCCCTATGAGTTTGCCCATGAAATGATCTTCAAGACTGGACCGAGTTATTTGCTTACCGTCATATAATGTCTCAGGCCCGATAAATCCCGATACGTTATTGACCATAAAGGGCATATATCTTCGACCAAAGCCGTATGTCCGAGCTTCCAGTGTTTGCATGTCTGCTCCGTGATGGGCATCCAGGGAAAGCTCCGAACCCTGGCCTGTTTCAAAATACATGAGATTGGGGCCTGCAGCATATCCTTCTCTTTTTATCATGTCAAAGGCCTCATCAAGGATGGCAGAACTTACACCAAAGACCTTGTTACAACTTTTGCTGCCAGCAATACTTTGGAAGAACATACAGGCTTTGCCCCCATCTTCTACAGCCTTCATCTGGGTGGTTACATGGGACAGCACGCAGTTTTGGGTGGGTATGGCCCACTCCATAATGAAGTCATAGGAAGCATTGAGAAGCTTTACTGTGTTTTCCACCGTATCTTCATTGGGATTTATCCCAATCACCGCATCACCGGAACCGTAGGTCAGCCCCTCCATCACCGATGCCATAATGCCTTCTACACTGTCCGAAGGGTGGTTGGGTTGTATGCGATAGGACAGGGTCCCGGGAAGGCCTATTTCCGTTCGATTTTTAGTGACAACTCGGATTTTTGAGGCAGCATAGACCAAATCCATATTTGACATGAGTTTTGATACCGCCGAAACCATTTCTCCGTTAAGCCCTACTGAAACCCGCCGGATATCCTCACATGTTGTATTGTGGCAGAGTAACCATTCACGAAATTCTGCCACCGTCATGGAGCAAATGCTCTTGTAAACTCCCTTGCAAAGACCATCATCAATGACCCGGGTTACCTCATCTTCTTCATAGGGAAGCACAGGGTTTTCCCGTAGGTCCTTTAGGGTTAACTCCGCCAGTATCCTTTTGGCCGCTATCCGCTCTTCATTGCTGCCGGCAGCAATACCGGCCAACACATCACCGGATTTTTCTTCCCCGGCTTTAGCTAAAATCTCCTTTATGGTAAAAAAGGTATAGTTTTTTCCGAAAAGCCTTGTGGACCAAGCCATCCCTTTACTCACCTCCCATTTTTGCCATATACTTTTCTATAACGGTTTTGACGATTTTATCCCTTATAGAGTTATCTATGCTTTTATCATTACAACACTCGTTTATTACCTTTTTAATCTGCTCCTCTTGACAATCTTTGACCTTCATCTTTATCCCCGCCACCATCAGAGCATCCTTCGCTCCGGGCAATAAGATGGTATTATCATCTTGATAAATCTCCTTTACCCCTTCAAAATACCACTTTTCCACATCCTGTTTTGTTATGATTTTTTTGCCCACTCTTTCACCCCCTCAAAGAAGAGCTTTTAATACATCCTTGACACATGATCATTTTTCCTCATGTGTTGCAAAATATTATGTTTCCGCCTACTTTAATCTTGGTATAGTTCTACAGTTCAGTTGATGAATACTTTGCAACTTTGAATATTTTAGAACCGTCCCCGAATATTCACAGTTGATGAAATTTTGCAACTTTGCAACTTTGAATAAAAAAGAACCGTCCCCGAATATTCACCGAATATTCAAAGAAGAGCTTTTAATACATCCTTTGAAATGGAAGGAATTACTACACTTTTGACCAGCATTCCTTCCGGTTCGGCTTTCTGCCGACCTGCTTCCACCGCCGCTTCCACTGTGCTGACATCACCCAACATGGTTACATAGGATTTTCCTCCTAAGCCCATGGCCGGTCTTATTTCAACAAGTTTCACTCCACCTGCCTTCACTGCGGCATCGGCGGCTAGGATACAGGAGGCCACGGAAAATGTTTCGATTACACCTAAAGCTCTGAGAGCTCCTATATCATCTATAACCACGGCTGCTTCTATAGCTGAAAACACATCCACATGGACATGAGAAATCAACAAAGAATCTGCCAAGTAATGGTCTGCTATTTCCCGGCCCACATTCAAAGAACTTTTTACTGCCTCCACATCGCCACCTACAAGGACTATGAATTTGCCGGGACAAATGGATCTGGCCAAAAACAATCTCACTTGGGCTATCTTGACCATGGCGTCAGCTGCTTCTATGCCTGCTGCTATACTGATAGTCTCCACAAGACCTATAGCTCTTTCCATGAAGATTCCTCCCCCCGGATTACGATTTTATCCGTATCAGTTTGTAATACCGTCCCGTCAATACTGGCATGGATATGACAGCCCAATTTATCTTTAGGAACTTTGCCTATTGTTTGGCCTCTTTGAACCCTGTTACCGGAATTGACTACGGGAACTGCCGGAGCTCCGGTATGCTGTTTTGTGAGGATTTGAACTTCCGGCGGTTTTACAAAATCTCCATCGACTAAGAGAGCCGGCCGATCAAAGGCTGTAAGCTGTAGTCGGGTCTTTAACCTGCTGGTGGGAATCTTCCGCCACTCCCGAGCCTCTTGAGGTTCAAAGTCGGTCTTTTCGGTCATATACTTCACACTCGCCACAGCCAATTCTTTTTTAATAGCTGCATTGACCCGACGGGGTGAGAGCTGTTGGGGACAGGAATAGGCCTCACATAGACCACACTCACAGCAAAGGAGTGCCTGCTTTATATATGTGCTAGAAAGCCTAAATCCCATTGTAAGCATGATCTTGCTGGGTTGAAGGTCATGCCCTAAAAGATACCTGGGGCACTGTTCAGTGCAATAACGGCATTGAATGCAGGAAATCCTTGCCATCTTAAGTATATGCTCTAAGCTGGATTCCTTTACGGTTACAGCTGGATGGCCTTTTGAAAAAATCAGTAAACCGCCGGTGGTCTTGGTAATCGGTGAATCAAGGCTTACGATATTTCCCATCATGGGCCCGCCATCAAGGATGACTTTATCTTGATAATCAATCCCAAGAAAATCCAATAGCCATCCGATTTCGGTGCCAACCGGCACTTTTAGGGTAATGGGGTTTTTTATATTACCACCAATGGTTATGAATTTATCGGTTACTGAAAGATTTTCTTCGATAGCATTGCAGACATTGTATAGGGTTTCGATGTTGTTTACGATTGATCCAACCAAAAGGGGTATCCCCCCTTCAGGCACCACCCTCCCTGTGATTTCGTAGACCATCACTTGCTCGTCACCAGCCGGGAAGAAATCACCCATTTCAAAGAGTTTTATGTCAGAGCCTGTATTTTCCAAATTATCCTTCAATGCCTTTACGGCATTTTTATATTTCCCTTTTAATGCGATTATGGCACTGTGGGCACCGGTGTAATTTTTAAGATGGTTTAGTCCCTTTAATACCTTGTCGGGGAACCGGGCCATGATTTCCTTACTCACATCCAGAAGTGGTTCACATTCAGCACCATTGGCAATATAGTAATCGATACCACCTTGTTTGAGTTTTGCATAGGTGGGAAATCCGGCTCCTCCGGCTCCCACTACACCCATTTCCCTCAATTTCTCCCGAATTTCCAAATCCACCATCTCCTAGCTACCCAAATCTACGTCCATGGAATCTATGATACCCACAACTGCCGCATCCACAGGTAACGATTCATCCGATGCTTTTCTGGCCGAACTGCCGGCAGTGACTATGACCAATTCACCCATACCTGCACCGATATTGTCCACTGCTACAAAGGGCGGGCCGATTTCCTTTTGATGTTCATCGACCCGAGTCACTATCAAAAACTTTTGCCCCTTCAGAACCTCTTCCTTCCGAGTAGCCCAAACATTGCCCTTTACCCTGCATATATGCATTAGTTCACCGCCCATTCAATGGTTATTTTTTTGTCTTTTGCCGTATCTTTAGCCATGGGTGTAATTATAGTCTTTGGTGATAGGATTATCCTGTTATGGCCTTCCAATGCCGCCTTGTATATTACATCTGCTGTCACCGGAGCCCTACCTTC
>JAQWCA010000250.1 GCA_028706065.1 Tepidanaerobacteraceae bacterium | reverse complement strand
TTTTTTTATATAATACTTTATGCCAAATATGCCAAAACCTTTTATGAAACAACTAAAACCTCTCATCCCTAAAGGGACGAGAGGTTTTCCCGCGGTTCCACCCTAATTTGAACTCATTGGTTTGTAAGGCTTGCTGCCACAAAACTCCGAGGTGGTCTTGGGCTTATTATTTTCAGGACCTTTGCAGCTACCGATCCTTCTCTGAGTGGAAAATGATAAGCTTACTCTTCTCTTCATCGTTTATTATACATTATTAAAATTTTATATATTATAATTCTTATTGATAGCTTTTGTCAAGAGTCGAGCTTCGTAAAAACTTACAAAGGATTGATATACACAAGATAATATGTTAAAACCGCCTGTGCAATACCGATAAAAAAACCTATTATACCCCCAAGAATTTCAATTTGTTTTAATTCCTGTCTTGAAAGCATTATTATCAATTCTTCCAATTGTTCAAGATCAAAGGAGTTTATCTTTTCTTCCACAATTTCCTTTAATCGAAATTCTTGTTTTGCTTTGTCTACCAAAGTAGCCTTCATCTCATCAAAAATCTCATTCCCGTGATGATCGATCATATCACCAAGATAAGTAGCTATAGACTCGCGGAAGGCAGAGGGTATAAATACCGGGAGCTTTTCAGACACTCTTTTCATTACTACATGTTTTATGTATTTAATTATCTCAGCTTTGGTTTTTTCGGAAGTTAGATTGTCTATTATTTCTTCAGGTGAAATTATCTCTTGTTCTAAAGCTTCACCTATATTTCTAGATATATCAAGCCTTCGCTTAGGAATCAACCCCTGTATTTCAATCCCCAAAAAGGGTATTTTAACAGGCCTTAAAGGGCGAAAGATGAGTTTTATAGCAAATAAATTCGTTCCCCATCCGATCAGTGCTCCGATTAAAGGCATTAATGCTAATTGAATGTATATACTCATAAAGCCATCCACCATTTCGTCCTAGCTGGGATACTAATGCTTCCCACCTCTAATCTCCAGTACAATACTTCATTAAAAGTTACTTACATTATAAGCTCAGATGAAGTTATAACCCCATCTGAGCCAAGTCGTCTTTATGATATCATACTAACAAGGAAAAAAAAAGGGCGTTTGCCCCTCATTTTGTCGTAAAAGGTTTTGATTTTAGACATATATCGCAGTGATGGCAAAAATTTATCCGACCTTCAAATATATTATATAGAGCATTAACAACCTCTATTTTTTCCTTTCCACTAAATCCATGAATAGTGATTCTTCTTGGTGCTATGTTTATCAAAGTACTCACTATGATGTCATCCATATTTACTTCGGGGTTTTCTTTGGCAACCAAATCTAGAGTCGAGTCTTTTTCTATACACTTACAGTTTTCATCCATTAATATTATTTCAGTATTATGAAACACAACATTAACCAAATCCCTTTTAGGCTCTTGTAAATCAACAAAGTGACGAAGTAATTTTATAAATTCTCGATATTCCTTGTCCATAAGATATTCATCTATTGCCTTGTCAACTGATTCCTCTAGCTGTTCTAGATATTTTTTCAACCGAAAATTAACAAAACCATCCAAAATTATAGTATTACTACTAAAAAGGTATTCTTGAATTTTATGTAACACAAAAGTCTTGCGTCTTATTTGATGCGACAAATCCTTTTTGCCACTTAACTCGTTGTAATTTAATATTTCTTGTGCAAAATCATATATTTTATTTTGCTCTGCCTTATTAAAATAAAAGTAATTCTCTCTTATAATTCTCCTAATTAATCTAGGTTCCCAGTAATTTACTATAATATCGGAAAGAGCATTTGCCACACAATTAAAGAATACTTTCCTTAATTCATCATAAAAATTTCCTTTTAGCAGTAACTCATCTTCAACATAGCAGTAAAAATATATCGCATTGCCCTTACAGGCTTTTTTTAAGGTTACTTTGAAACCCTCTTCTTTTAATAAATCAAATTCTAGTTTTAATCTATCTTCAAATCCCTCTATGGGTTCAATAGATCCTATGGATAATAACCGCACTGAAACCACTCCTTTCCTCTGTAATACATATTATATGTATGTGGCTTATACCATATACAATAAAACAAAGGTAGTGGTTCCAGTTAATGCATTCTGAATTATTTGATATTTTATTGCATAAAAATGGTGGGCGCTGTAAGGATTGAACTTACGACCCCTTCCGCGTCAAGGAAGTGCTCTCCCACTGAGCTAAGCGCCCACATCGTTTGATGCTAATTAAGTGATTTATCATATAGAAAAATTAAGCTTGCAAGAAATATTATAGCATTAGATTAAATTCAATGTCAAGTCGAAAATATGTTTTCTTGGACCAAGCGGTATTTCCATCGAAGAAGCATGCGGGGCAAATCACCAACACATACGTAAATATTATGGCCATATCAGATTTTAAAGATTATATTTTTTTTATAGTGGAAATAATAGCTACAGGAGGTGATTTTTATGAATGAGAATACTACTGGTTGGATTGTCATCGGGGTCGGTGCAATTGTTACAGCAGCCGGATATATGGTCAGCGAAAACATCGGTGCAGGTATAATGGGTTTTGGACTAGCTCATGTGGTTTTAGGTATTCTTTATATGTTTAAACCGACAGTCGGAAATAAAAGCTGAACGAAGGTAGAGATTCCTTATTTGGAAGTATCAAAACACTCATTCTTGTATTTTGTGAATTCTACACTTTTAATGACACCCAGAATTTTTAACGCTTAAATCAATGTTTACTTTTAATAAGTTCCCATAAAAAAGCTTATAATATTGTCAAGGAGGCGATTATATGAAGAAAAAAACCACAAGTTGGGTGGTAACCGGTGTTGGAGCAATTGTAACCGGTGCAGGTTATTTGCTTGGTGGAAATATCGGTACAGGTATAGCTGGTTTTGGTTTAGCACATGTAGTTTTAGGAACTTTGGATATGTTCAGACCGAGCATTCACAAGTAAAGTTGCCTCCACTTAATAAAACTAAAGGCCCCCGGAGTAATTTTAGCCGGGGGTATTTGTATGAATAAACTTTTGGATAGAAGTGAAAATGGGCAAAATAAAAAAGAAGATGGTTCTTCATCTTCCTCTAGAAATTTATCTTAAATTATTTGATTTCAAGTGGTGCCGAGGACCGGAATCGAACCGGTACGAGTTCAACACTCGCAGGATTTTAAGTCCTGTGCGTCTGCCTGTTCCGCCACCCCGGCAAAATTAAATGGAGGCGGCACCCAGATTTGAACTGGGGGTAAAGGTTTTGCAGACCTCTGCCTTACCACTTGGCTATGCCGCCTTGAGATGCAAAATGGAGCGGAAGACGGGATTTGAACCCGCGACCCTCGCCTTGGCAAGGCGATGCTCTACCACTGAGCTACTTCCGCA
>JAQWCA010000028.1 GCA_028706065.1 Tepidanaerobacteraceae bacterium | reverse complement strand
CAAAAGTCTGTTGCCGATTACGGCCATGTGGCTTGCTTTATAATCCAAAGGCTCCTTAAGATAATGAACCTGGGCTCCCAGTGCCATGACACCATTTATGGTAGCCGGTATATCATCAGAAAAGGCCATGTTTTCCAGGATGCTTTCACCTTCCGCAAGGCTTGCACATATTAGCATACGATGGCTGATGCTTTTAGATGGAGGTACATCTATCTGGCCTTTAAGTTTTGATGGGGTTATTCTCACACATTTCATTAAATACACCGCCTTGTTTTTATAAAAAAAATGCTGGAACTTCTTCTCGATGAATTTTTTTTATAAAACATTCCCCTATTGACCTGAGCAAAACGATATCAATTTTATCACCTCTGCTTTTTTTATCAACAAAAATTGCCTTTACAATTTCTGCTGAGTTTTCCGGCATTTCATAGGGAAGACCGTATTTTGTAAGTAGTTGTTTTAGCTTTTGCCCAGTGCCCACTTCTGTCATGCCTATCTGTTCACTTTTTTGAGTGATGCAATACATTCCTATGGATATAGCTTCACCATGGCTGTATTTTCCGTAATTAAAGTACTTTTCTACAGCATGACCAAGGGTATGACCAAAATTTAGCATCTTTCTTAATCCAAAATCCCTTTCATCTTTTTCTACAAATGTTTTTTTAATGTTTAAACATGTAAAAATGATATTTTCAATATCGTCTAAAAGTTCCTCTCTATTATATTCCATAAGTCTTTCAAACATCTGCCTATCCTTTATGAATGCATATTTTATTACCGCTGCCATATCATCATTAAAAAATCTTTCCTCAAGGGTATCCAAAAAATTGGGGTCTATAAACACCGCCATCGGCTGGTAAAAACTGCCTATTAAGTTTTTGCCTTCCATCATGTCAACAGCGACCTTACCCCCTACACTGCTGTCAATCTGAGCAATTAGGGAGGTGGGAACCTGGATATATGGCACCCCTCGTAAAAAGGTCGCTGCCGCAAATCCCCCTAAATCTCCCACTACTCCGCCCCCCAGTGTTACTATAATATCACTTCGGGTTATATTACAATTAATCAATTCCCTATACACCCTTACAAGTGTTTTTATAGATTTGCTCTTTTCTCCAGGTTCAACCGCAATCAAATGTGGCTTAAAGCCTTCCAAGTCCAAAATACCCAATATTTCCTTTCCATAAAGTGCTCTTACGTTTTTATCAGTAATAACCGCTACCTTACCTGCTTTGAAGACCTTTTTTATCTTTTTTCCCAGTTCGCTCATTATGCCTCTTTTAATATGAATACTATAGGTTCTTTCATTTAAACTAATGGGTAGGGTTAGCATTTTCAAATTCCTCCTTGATTTTGCATGCCTTTGCCAAAAGCCCTCTTAAAGCAGCTGCATCTTTTTCAAGAATTAATTTTTTTATTTTTGTAATATTTTTTTCAAATATTTCAAGTTGGTCGAAAATGTTACCTCCATTTTCAAGCAAAAGTTCACTCCATAAATTAACGTTTATGTTAGCCACCCTCGTAGCATCCCGGAAACTTCCCCCAGTGTAAAATTTTTTATCTTTAACTATAGGATTTAGCATCAGGGACACTGCTATAATGTGGGGAAGGTGACTTGCATAAGAGATCATTCGGTCGTGGTCCTTTGGACTCATTTCAATAATATTTGAAAATCCGATTTTTGAAATCAAATTATTTAATACTTTAATGTTTTCTCGCCTGTTTTTGGAAGTCGGTATTATTAAATAATCTGCTCCTTGAAAAATATCTTCAGAGGCTGATTTTATTCCTTTACCTTCATTTCCAGCTAGAGGGTGACCCCCAATAAAATCTATATCTTTTCTTAAGATGGAAGATATTTCTTCAATGATCGAAGCTTTAAGTCCGGCAGTATCTGTTATAATGGCTCCCGGCTTAAAATGCTGCATATTACCTTTTATGAATTTTATCACTAATCCCGGATACAGGCAGATGATAACAAAATCGGATTTTTGAATGGGCTTTAAGGAATCTGTAAAACCGTTGTCAATTATTACATTGTTTTTTGCATATTCTAGTACATCTTTATCAATATCGATACCCCACAAGTTTTGGGGCTTTATCTTATTTTTAATAGCCATAGCATAGGAGCCTCCTATGAGGCCAAGACCAACCACTGTTATATTTAAGTTTGAATATTTCAATTGATATCCTCCCCTATATCCTGCGATTTTGTATCCTTGCTATTTCCTCTATACTCTTCATTAAATGAGAAAATTTTTCTGGTTTGATAGATTGTTTTCCATCAGATAAAGCCCTTTGGGGGTCATTATGGACTTCCACCATTATTCCATCTGCCCCTGCCGCTATTGAAGCCTTAGCCAAAGGCTCTACCATCCACCAAATCCCCGATGCATGGCTTGGATCTACTATTACAGGTAGATGGCTTAGTCTTTTAATTGCCGGTATAGCGCTTATATCAAGAATATTTCTAGTGTAATTGTCATATGACCTTATGCCCCTTTCACACAGTATAACACTATCGTTTCCGGCTGCCATTATATATTCAGCTGCTAACAAAAATTCCTCAATGGTCGCCGAAATGCCTCTTTTTAAAAGCACCGGTTTTTTAGTCTGCCCTGCGACCTTTAAAAGCTCATAATTTTGCATGTTCCTTGCACCTATTTGAATAATGTCAATATCCTTTTCATACATCTCAATTTGTTCCACTGACATTAGCTCAACTACAAGAGGTAGTCCGGTCGCCTGTTTTGCATTTTTTAAAAATATTATTCCCTCTTCTCCTAAACCCTGAAAACTGTAAGGAGACGTTCGAGGTTTAAAGGCTCCACCTCTTAAAAATCCCCCACCCGCTTTTTTTACCTGAATTGCTACTTCCAGTATCTGTGACTGGCTTTCCACAGAACAGGGGCCTGCTATAATCGCCAGCTTATCACCACCTATAGTTTTTGTACCTACGTGTATTTCGGTGTTTTCAGGGTGAAAAAGGCGACTTGCCTTTTTGTATGGTTCCTGAACATGGATAGTCTTTTCGACACTCTTAATTGCCCTAAAGCTTTCAGCATCAACTTTGCTAGTATCCCCAACAATTCCTATTAGGTGATAATTTAATCCTTTTGACTCATATACTTCAAGACCTATTCCAAGAATTTTGTTCTTTACTGATTTCACATCTTCTAAATCAGCATCTGTCCTCATTACAATTATCATGCTTACACCTCCAATTAAGTATAAAAAAAGAGAATCTCAGCAAGTGAGATTCTCATGTGACCAAAAAAATATGGGTATGCAAATACTTTTCGGGTGGTAATCATACAATAATTCCTTTATCCCTGATACGTTAGAAAAACCTCACCGGCAGGAGGACCTATTTTATTGCAGAACAAATAACCGTTACTAAAGTAAAAGTAATAATAGTATCGGCTAAAGAGAAAATATTGCTCTGCAAGATTCCTTCCTATGAGGTTTTTCATCGTCTAACCTCCAAATAAAGTTAGAATAAGTATTTTTACTATTATATTCAATCATAAGCTTTATGTCAAGAAATTTTTTTTGGAGCTTTTTACTCCTTAGTTGTAAGGTTAAGTGACAGACTTTTTTGGGTTTTATCCTATACAGTTATTGATCTTTGTTTCGAGCAAAATTTTTAATTTGTTGGTGCCTGGCACTTAACTTATTTACTTATTTGAAGGAGAAATGTTTGCTTGCAAAAAAAGAGTAACTAAATCGTTGTCGCTTAGTTACTCTTTTATAATATGATAATTGAATTCACCATGGTGTTATGTCGCTTGTTCTGAGCGAGTTTAAAACGTAATTGGCAAGGGTGACAATGTCAAAAACCGGTAGCTGCACAGCCTTTTGTACGGCATCTCGAAAAGGAGGCATATTGGTGCATTCGAAAACAATAGCTCCTATGTCAGGATTTTCTTTTACCATGGTTTGTGCAACTTTAACCATCTCATTTTCTGCTTTTGACACATCGAGGGTTTGTTTCTGGTTTAGAAAAACCGCCGGAAATTCCTCCTCTTTCTCCATACCATAAACCACCATTGGAATATCGATAGCTCCCGCTCCTTTAAAATGAAGCTGTGTAAGGTGGGGCTTGCTGGCGGTCATTATACCTACCTTTTGACCTTTTTTAAGCATCCGATAGACTGCAGGGACCTGAAGTAGGCTTGAACTAAAAACCGGGACATCTACTGCATCGGCCAAATGTTCCTGAAAAATGACTAAAAACCCGCAACTTGTAGTAATAGCCGACACACCTTCTTGTTCAAGTTCCTTTGCAGCTTCAATAAAGGGTTTGGTAAGGGAAGTATCAGCTTCCCTAACTACTCTCTGGGATGTAGCTCCGACTACCTTTTTATACTTCACCGGAAAATCAAAAGTAAGTGCATTTCCAATATCTCCATAAATTCGTGGAAACTTGGTGTCAAGCATGAGTATACCGATTAGTTCACCGTAATTGGTTCTGCCTCCTTTTACAATCATACTGCTCCCCTTTCATTTATTATACTTGTTAATTTCATTAAGCTGCAAGGAACCAAACAAATTTCATTCTAATTTGAAAAATATTTTCAATAATAAATAACAGGTGTTATAATTTTTTCATTTATATTACCTTTTCATTTTTCATTAATGATCGAAATCTTGAAGGACACAAACAGCTGACATCCATAAAGGTTTTACCATCAACTATCAAATCTGAAATAATTCTTCCGGTTACCGGTGAAAGGGCAATTCCGTCCCCTTCATGCCCTGCGGCCATTATGAAGCCCTGTATACCCTCCACATAACCCAATAAAGGCAATCCATCGGGAGTATAAGGCCTAAGGCCTGCAAAAGACCTAATAACATGAATTGACTTAAGGGCGGGCACCAAGCGAGTTGCATTTCTCAAGATTGCCCGTAGGGCTTCGTGAGTTGTGTTCTTGTTATACCCTACAAATTCCCGAGTTGCGCCTATCAATATTTGTCCGTCATGGGTCTGGCTCAGGGAAAGCCCGACCCCAAGACGGGTTTCGGGATTGTCGGAGCCCTCCAAGAGTTTTGGATTGTATTTTGCAACGATATATTTTGCGCAAAGCACATCGGCCATAACCAGTTTTGGCACCGGCTCAGTGACGATTATCTGGCCTCTCCTGGGCTTTATTGGAAGTGAAAGGCCAACCATTTTGCCTATCATGGGAGCATAAGCCCCCGCTGCGTTTATAACTATTTTTGTTGCTATTTCGCCCCTATTAGTGATAACTGACTTGACTTTGTTCTTTCCCACTTTTATATCTACAACTGAAGTGTTAAGACATACCTCAGCTCCGAGCCTTCTAGCAGCCCTGGAAAATGCCTGACATAGTCTCATCGGGTTCACATGTGCATCTTGTGGACTGTAAGTTGACCCAACTAAAAGTGGTGAAAGTCCCGGTTGGATTTCTGAGGCTTCCTTGAGATCCAATAGTTGCACATTAAGCCCTATGGCCTTCTGCCTCTTTACAAAGTCCTTCATAATCTTTAATTGTTCTTCGTTTTCTATAAGAATCATGCCACCGCAAGTTTTATATTCAATATCAAAATCCAGCTCATCAGCCAGAGTAGTATACATTTTTGCACTTTCCATGGCCAGCTGCAAGTGAATACCGGGATTTTTAGACTGGAGAATAATATCTATATCACAGGCCCCTGAAGAACCGGAAGCCAGATCATCTTTTTCTAGGAGAATCGGCTTTATACCTTGCTTTGACAGGTAATATGCTATTGAAGTACCTATCACACCACCACCTACGATTACTACATCAGCACTTTTTTTCACTCATCTTCACCCTCCACGATTTCCCCGATTTTTATAGCGCGCACTGGAGGTCTGGAAGTGGGAGGTGTTATTTCAGCCTTATCTTTGACATTTGCCAGCATTTGAGTAATCAGGCGCTGGCAAGTCCTGCCTTGACACAGACCCATACCCGCCCGTGTTCTTCGCTTAATTCCCGCCAAAGTGGTAGCTCCATCGGCAATAGCCTCTTCGATTTCTTTTCTTGTCACTTCTTCACAACGACAAATGTATTCTTCTTTCACATTTAAGACCTCCCCAAGCGTTTTATACTGCGTACAATTTTTATATACTCTATAGGTATTACTACCGTTATCACGGCTGTGGCATCATATTTCGGAGGTTTTATGATCCTCAATACTTTACCCTTGACAACAATATTGCCTTCCCTGTCAACACAATCAACTTCATCACCTTTTTTCGGCAGTGGGTAGTATTCAAAAGGAAAACTGACCTCACCTTTTGACTTTGACGCATTTACCAGGAAAATAGCAAGGCCGGGACAAGCTGCTATACAAGAACCACAACCAATGCATTTATCTTCATCAAGCTTAGGTAAATTTGTAATGGGTTTACCTACACTTATAGCACCATAAGGACACGCTTCTTCACAAGGGTTACATGGTATTTCCTGGGCACATTCTATAAAAGCTACAGAACCTTTTTTAATTCGCTCATCTGATGGCACTCCGGGAATTTCCGCAAGCTCCTTCTCGGATCGAAACCCCTGATAAATAACACCTGTTTTTTGCATCATGCCAGTTGCCTCCTTGCCTCAAGCTGCTTTAGCTTAGCCGTAAATCTACCTTCTCCAAAAGGCCCTGTCCGCAATGCATCAAGCCTGTCCCATATTTCATTTTTAAGTGCTAAAGCTTGCTTTTCGTTATAGTACCCCAGGCTCTCAGCACAAGCAACCCCAGCCAATCGTCCCTCTTCCATAGCGGAAGAAGCCTCTTCAACACCAGTGATATCACCGGCTATATACACACCCGTAAGAGTTGACTCCATGTTTCTGTCATGAATCGGCACATGACCACCCAGTGGAGGTATGAAAGTAAATTCACATCCTGCCATCCAAGCCAGTTCCGTAAGCGGTGAAAGTCCCACCGCCAAACATACGGTGTCAGCCTCGAATCTTTTCTCAGTATCTTCAATATGCTGCCATTTCTCATCTAGACTTGCGGTTATAACTCCTTCGACTTTTTCTTCTCCCAACACTTCTTTTATTGTAGTAGAGGTATATATGGGAACCCCGGCCCTTCGTATTTTACCTGCATGGACTCCATATCCACCAATTTTAGGAGCAGCCTCTATTAAAGCCACGACATCAGCCCCGGCTTGCATCAATTGGTAAGAGACGATAAGACCAACATTTCCGGAGCCAACCATTATTATCTTTTTCCCCGGTAAAACCCTATTTACATTGATCATCGTTTGAGCGGCACCGGCACCCATAACTCCGGGCAATGTACATCCGGGAAAAGCTAAAGCATTTTCAGATGCGCCAGTTGCCAATACTATCTTTTTAGCCTTTATTGTATGATCCCTACCATCGGTTATATAAGCTATAAGCCGGTCTTCATAAATGCCATAAACAGCAGCATCCAGCAATACTTGAACATCTAGTCTTTCGGTAGCTTCCAGAAGTTGCTGCCCAATGCGAAATCCACGGATCCCTGCCCTGTGCTCACGGGACCCAAAGAATTTGTGAATTTGCTTAAAAAGTTGTCCTCCGGGCTTTAAATTTTCATCCAGCACCGTAACCCTTGCCCCGGATTTTGCCGCCTCTACCGCACAAGAAAGGCCCGCAGGACCTGCACCAATAACAGCTATATCCGTTGTTTTCACTTTTTCCCACCCCATTCTCCCAGACCTTTCTGTGTGCTTATTATCATTCCGTCTTTGACGGGCGTAACACATGTTCTGACATTGGGAATACCGTCCACCGTCATTACACAGTCAGTACATCTGCCAATAGCACAAAATATCCCCCTGGGCTTATGGTTTTTCTGAGTTTCTCGAAATTTCTTTATACCCGCTGAAAGAAGGGTCGCCGCAATGGGTTCACCTTCAATAGCCGGTATTTTTCTACCGTCAACGATAATAGTCGCATCAATTTTTCTCGTTTCATCCCCCAGGATAGGATGGTGCAATACACGCAATTATACTCCCTCCAGTTCTAGTTCATATTAATTAAAACATATGCAAGAATTGTACCTAAGACAACATTGATTAGGATTGCAACAATTTTAGCAAGGCTTTTATTGAAGGATATTGAAGACCTTACTCTCGTAACTAAACGAAAAATACACTCTTAAGAATTCAAATTCTCATATGTGTTATAGTATTTAGAAACATTATAAAGGTTGGCATTACAAACCGCAATATGATTTTATGGGGAAAAATATTTCTCATTAACAAAAGACGGCTTAGAGCCGCCTTTGATTTTGTTTTTAAATTTTAGAAAAATAATTATAATAATTAGAACATTTATACCTTATATATGCGGATACACATTAATGATCTCAATATCTTTTAACCCTTGCTCTTTCAATTCTCCCACATCCAGCCCACTTTCAGCTTCGTGAACCCCAGAAAGATCAGGACGGGTTTTTGGATGTTGTGGCACAAAAACCGTGCAGCAATCGGCATAAGGTTCTATAGAGATATCATAGGTTCCTATCCTTCTGGCAATATCTATAATTTCTATTTTGTCAAAACCAATAAGAGGACGAAAAATCGGCATGGTTGCCACTTCATTGGTAGCAGATAAAGCTTCAAGAGTTTGACTGGCCACTTGCCCTAAGCTCTCCCCCGTTACAAGGGCTTTGGCTCCAACTCTTTCAGCGACTTGTTGCGCGATACGAACCATCATACGTCGCATCATGATTGTTAAAAACTCATTTGGAGCATTTTCTCCAATCTGCTTTAAAACTTCAGTAAAATTAACCACATGAAGACGCGTTTGACCGGAATACATAGCTAATATTCTACATAAATCTATAACCTTTTCCTTAGCTCTATCACTTGTAAAAGGAAAGCTGTGAAAATATATTGGTTCTATCTCTACTCCCCGTTTCATAAGCATATAGGCAGCTACAGGACTATCAATACCGCCTGAAAGAAGCAGCATAGCCTTACCATTGCATCCCAGTGGCAAACCACCGGGGCCGGGAACCCTTTCACTGTATAAAAATGCCTTTTCCCTTATCTCCACATCTATACGGATTTGAGGATGGTGAACGTCAACCTTTAGATTATCAAGGTTCATCAAAAGATGGGCCCCCACTTGACGGCTAACTTCAGGAGATTTGATTGGGAAGGATTTATTGGGTCGTCTAGTTTCTACTTTAAAGGTTTTGCCAGTGTATTTTTGGCTTTTCATCACCTCAAGTGCAGTGTTATTTATCTCTTCCATATTCAGCCCACAGCTTTTTGCGGGGCTTATATACACTATACCAAAGACCTTTTTTAGGGAATCCATAACTTTTTCTCGTGGGGCTTTTGTAAAACAATAGATTCGGCCATGGGTTTTTTGCAGCTTAACATTTTCATCAAAAGGCGTTAAAGCTTTTTTTATTCCTTGCATTAGTATTCTTTCGAAAAACGGCCGGTTCGCACCCTTTAATGCGATTTCACCAAAACTTATAAGATAAAGACTTTCCATTTTTACCTCCGTACAAATTTTCTTAGCTCTGCAACTTCTATACCAAGGACTCGAACGGTATAGTCTATGTCCTCCGGCAAGATATAAGGAGACAAGCTAAATCTTAAAGCACTGTCTTGCTCGTCATGGCTTTTGCCTAAAGCGGCCAATACATGACTTTTTCCACCCTTATGGGAAGAACAGGCTGAACCCGTAGATACGTATATACCTTTAGCTTCAAGGGCATGTAATAAGATTTCTCCCCGAGTGCCGGGGAATGAAAAATTTAAAATATGTGGAGCTCCCAAAGCTGGGCCATTTAAAACTGCATCTGGGATTTCCTTTAGTATACCATCCATTAATCGCTTTTTTAACTCGCTCATTTTGCTTTGCCACTCGCTAATATTTTTAAAACAGGTTTCCGCTGCCACACCTAACCCTACGATCCCTGGCAGGTTTTCTGTCCCTGAACGAATACCTGTTTCCTGACCACCACCGTGCAAAATAGGTAATATTCTAACTCCATCCCTTACAAAAAGAGCACCAATTCCCTTGGGAGCATATATTTTATGACCGCTTAAAGAGAGTAAATCGATGTCTTTCAGACCTTGAATCAGATGTATCTTACCAAAAGCCTGCACCGCATCCACATGGAAGAGCGTATCCTTATTTTGGTCTTTGATGGCTTTAGCAGCATCTTTTATGGGTTGAATCGAACCTACTTCATTGTTTACATACATAATGCTGACAAGAACAGTCTCCGGTGTTAAAGCCTCTTTCAACTCTTCTATATCAACAAAACCGTCTTTGTCCACTCTAAGATATGTAACCTTAAAACCCTCTTTTTCAAGGGCTCTAAATACCTCCAGTACCGAGGGATGTTCTATAGTTGACGTTATTAGATGATTACCCTTACGCCGAAGACTGTAAGCTGCTCCTTTAATAGCTAAATTATTAGACTCCGTTCCTCCGGAAGTGAAATAAATTTCCTTAGAGTTCACATCAAGTGCCGATGCGATAATCCCCCTAGCCTGTCTCATCAATTTTTCGCTCTCTATGCCTTTTTTATGAAGAGAAGAAGGATTCCCGTAGTTTTCAGTCATAACATCAAATACAGCCTTTGCGGCTTCATCCAAAACCTTGGTTGTAGAACTATTGTCAAGATATACCTGCTTCAAAATCATCACCTACTATTCTTTCCATTGTTATATTATAATCCTTTGAGATTTGTTCAATATAAAGATTTACCTGTCACAGTAAGTGTTGCCCCTCCTCCGACTTCCTCACCTATACGCCGGTCTAAAGGACCAAAAGACGATATATGCCATCACCAAATACCTGTTTCCCTTTGTCTTAAATTGAAATATCCTTTTTCATTATATCACAAGTTTATTCCATGTCATCCACTTTTGCTCCAATTCCCATTGGATATAACCTAAACTCCTTTCCATTTGAAAAGCTCAACTCATTGTTCAACGTATTAATCCCCAGCATATGATACATTACACAGTGCCCAGTAATGCCTTCTGCTACTTTCCAAGAACCTAGAAGTATTGGAAGGCTAGATTTTTTGGCTATTCCATAGCCAAGTATGGAAAGACCCAAACTTATCCTTAGCAAGCTGTCCAATTCACCGACGTTTTTTGTTATCTCCAATAAAATCATCCTCCATTTAAATTGTTATTGTTAGTATTCATCATTAGACGTTTTTTAAGCATACATAAATTAATTTGTTCTCACCGCAATCTGGAAATATAAAGACCTTTACAAAGACTATTCTAAACAAACTCCCCTCTGAACCTTAATGTCTTTGTTACATTAAGGCATAGTAAATCTTAATAAGGATAAAATAAGACTGTCGCTAATTAATATATTTAGGGAGGTGTACTATTTGCAGCTCACTCAAAAGGAAAAATTACAGCTTCAAGATGCATTGAGCCATGAACAAATATGTATTATGAAGTACAACAATTATGCCAACCAGGTCCAAGACACAGAAATTGCTTCTATGTTTAAGAATCTGGCTAACCGAGAACAGCAACATGCGGACACTATATCCAAGTTGTTACAACAAGGCGGTGCCTAGGGTAACATATCAAATTGAGAAAATTAGGAGGAATATTTATGCAGACACAGCAAAACATAGCGGGAACCACTGCAGATAAAGATATCTTAAATGATATGCTCATGACGGAAAAATATGTTTCCGGAACTTATGAAACGGCAATTATGGAGTGTGCAAATGAAGCTGTTAGAAACGCTCTTCGCCAGATTCAAGATGAAGAACAACAGCATGCAAAGATGATTTTTGATGCTATGAACCAACGAGGCTGGTACACCCCCCAATAAGAAACTGTCAAGAGGTGACAAGGGGACGGTTCTCCTGTCACCTTTTATGATGCCAGTGATTGGAGCAGATCTCGGCAGGGGACTATAGTCGTCTATAGACACGGATGATTTGTTAATGACCAACGAGCTTGTTCTCTAACTGTTTCTGATAGGTCCTTGGTTAGTGATTCCAGTAATTTTATGGTATTTACATCTTTACAGTTTCCTATAGCACATACTGCATTTCGACGGATAACATTCCTTCCCCGCCAGCCCACAGCCGTATCCCTGAAAACTTTGTTAAAATCCTGCTTGCTCAATTTTGCAAGTTTTTCCAGGTCTCTTTCTAATGGCATGTCAGGTGCGAACTCTCTATGGTTAGGAATTTTAACATTCCGGTTATTAGGACAGGCCTCTTGACATGTATCACACCCAAAAATTCTATTGCCCAATGGTCTTCTAAATTCCTCCGGTATAAAACCCCTCATCTGGGTTATATAAGAAAGGCATCGATGAGGATTTATTTGAAAGGGTGCCATCAATGCTCCTGTGGGACAAGCCTTTATACAACGGCCACATCCGTCACATCGATTTTCCATAGGGGTATCCGGCTCGATTTCAATATCTGTTAAAATCTCCCCCAAGAATATCCATGACCCTAATTCCGGTGTAAAAAGACATGTATTTGCGCCAATCCACCCTAAGCCCGCCCTTTGTGCTGCAGCTTTCTCCATAAGGCTGCCGGTATCTATCATGATTTTGAATCGGCCTGCCTCTTTTCTAGAAATAAAGTCTACCATTTCCTTAAGTTTTTTTGCTAATATAAAATGATAGTCTTTTACCTGTGCATATCTGGAAATTTTGCCTACTGGACCGCCTTTTATTTCATCTGGAGAAGTCTCCACCGGCTCATAAGGGTTCACCAAATATCCCATGGCAAAACATATTATGGTTCTGGCTCCCGGCATAACTTTTTGCGGATTGCATCTGAGTTCAATATCCTGTTCTTCAAAAGGTGATATGAGATTTTTCGCCTTTTTTTTCGTAAGAATTTCCTTCTCCTTTAAAAAAGGCTCTGCCAACGTAAATCCAACTCGGTCAAAACCTATTTTCTTTGCAAAGTAAATCACTTCTTGCTTTAAATTCATTTTTTATCACCATTTGTGTTTTTTTTAAAAAACTTTATAATGATATTATAACTTATAACAGAAGTCGCTTCAAAAAACTCGAAAGGATGATTTCTTATGGTATCCAAGGAACAAATCGCTCGCATCAATGCACTCTATAAAAAACAGAAAAGTGAAGGTCTTTCCGAAGAAGAAAAAAAAGAGCAGGCATACCTGCGTAAACTTTACATTGATTCTATGAAAGCAAATCTAAAATCTCAATTAGATAATATTAAAATAGTGAAACCTTCAAATTGTTGTGATCATAATCATTCTGATAAAAATGGCAATCACGGTCATTCGCACCATCATCATAAGGGATGTAACTGCAAAAGTCATTAAACTAACCGACATCCTAGGGTGTTTTCCGCTTCTTTTAATGCAAATTCATGAGCCTTTTCATCAAATACTCTCCTTCTTGATTTTTACAGGTTAAAGCGAATTCTTTTTTTGACCAGTCTATTACTGTTTCTACACAACATTTATGATGCCACATGGTTTACTTTTGATATGAAAATAATACCATAGTTAGCATCTCCAAGCAATATCTTCGACATCTTTAGCCATCTATAGCATTGGGTAATAATTGTATTGACATGCTTCTTATCAATCTGACTCTTGCGCATCGGCTTTGGTAATGACAGTACAATGTTCAAGACAGGGCTGTCTGTATTTTTACAGCATTTAAAAGAGCTTTGATAACATGAAAAACAAAAAAAGCCCTTTTGGGCTTAAACCTTCTTTTTATGGTGCGGAGAGCGGGAATTGAACCCGCACGGGATAACCCATACGCCCCTCAAACGTACGCGTCTGCCAGTTCCGCCATCCCCGCAGTGACATAAATTATTATATATGTTAATTGCATTTGTGTCAATATAGCTTGAAAGATTTTAATACGGTTTTGGTATTTTTATATATTTAACACAAATTTCAATAGAAGATATACAGCCATAATCACACCAAAAATGATGAGTAATGGTGGTAAAATCAGCAACAAACTTGCTATTATCATAGCTATAATGTCTTTTATGTCGAAGTCGGGCTTTTTAGGCGAATTCATTGATCTACCCACCACTCACATATATTGTTAAATAGATTTACGGGATCGGACTGTACACCTTTTAATCGCTTGTTTAAAGCCAGAAGTTTATTGGGACTGTATAAGAAAAGGTAGGGCAAGTC
>JAQWCA010000249.1 GCA_028706065.1 Tepidanaerobacteraceae bacterium | reverse complement strand
AATATTTTTCTTTAAAAAGCAAGATTGAGCAACAGTAGTATCAAAAAAAGTTAACAGTGTCACCTAAATAACATACTGCATATTATGTATCAGGGCTAAAGAAAAGCCAAAATTGAAAGGAGGAACTCAACATGACTCAAGCCTTTTTCTGGTTGTTTATCATAATCATAATCATACTCTTGATCCCCATTCTCTTCCTATTGTTCCCATTGCTCGGAAAATAGATCAACATATATGTAGTTAACATATAAGATTGATTTTGTAACAAAAACTCGGCATTTTTCATGCCGAGTTTTTGTGTAGGGTGGTTATTTTATTTGCAATGCAAGGTTTGTTCATCGTATAATTAAGGTATTAATATGTACCGAGGTGTAAAACCATGGAAAAGCAAAAGACCGAGCGGATTGATAAAATTCTGGCCATGTCTGGCTTTGGCAGCCGAAAAGATGTTAAAAAACTTATTAAGTCTGGACAGATATCAGTAAACGGTCAGATAGTAAATAATGCCAGGGCTCAGGTGAACCCCACCGTAGACGAAATAATAGCAGTAGGGAAAGTCTTGGAATATCATAAAAATGTTTATATCATGATGAATAAGCCCCAAGGTGTTATCTCATCAACTCGGGATAGCGTTGAAAGCACAGTCATTGACCTACTGGAAGGAGAATATTCTCACCGAAAACCCTTCCCTGTGGGTAGACTTGATAAAGATGCCGAAGGTCTCATATTTCTTACGGATGATGGAAAGATGGCCCATCGATTGCTTTCACCTAAAAATCGGGTTGACAAGACTTATTATGTTGAAGTTCAGGGAAAACTGGAAAAAAGTGATGTACAAGCCTTTGCTGCTGGAATAATACTTGAAGATTTTACTACTTTACCGGCTAAACTTGAAATTATGGAAGCAGGAAACACTTCCCGGGCCTATGTGACCATATGTGAAGGTAAGTTCCACCAAATAAAGCGCATGATGAATGCCCGGGGCAAGGAAGTGACATTTTTAAAACGACTGTCCCTTGGGCCTTTAAAGCTTGATGAGAAGCTTGCACCTGGCCAGTGGCGGGAACTGACAAAGGAAGAGATAAATTTACTTTGGTAAAGAATGGAGGCGGAGCTGCTGTTTTCGAAGATGACAAGAGAAACGTCCCCTTGTCATTCCCCGTCCCCTGTCACCTCTCAGGAAAATTTGATGTTGATTTTAGGTTTTTTAGTTTTTTGGCTGCTATTATTATCTTGTTTATCTTCTTGCTTTTCACCGGCTTCTTTGGACTGGATTTTTACGAGCTTGCCTTCATAATTTATTCCAATACTGAGCATTCCGCTCAATTCTTTTACATCAATGGCATCCATGTTGAATTCTATTTTATCCGCGTGCATTTGCTCAACTATGATTTTATCAATGAAATGATTTTTATCTGCAAGAATTCGCTCTATTTCCCGCTGTCTTTTTTCCATGTCTGAAAGTTGACCATATAGGTCTTTTATGATTTCATCGTTAATTGGATTTTTCTCGGATTTTCTAAACCTCCGGATAAAGTTGGATATAAGGGTTTTTAGGTTCAAGATTGTCACCTCTGGGAAGTGGATTTAAGCACTTCACTTTTTTATTTCTAAAATAAGGTCACATCTTATCTATTCAGTCATAATAATATAGTATGGTGTCTATGATAAAAATACCAGTATTTTTAAAAGGGATGCCCGGCCAATTTTTATTTGGAGGTATTTTTTATGGCAGGGTTTTATTTCAACATCAATATTGGTTCCATTAATATTGGTTCTATAGAAAATGCCTCAGCTTTTAGTATAGGGAGAAATTTCTTGAGGGAATTTGATAGTATAACTAAAACAAACCAAGGTTTAGGCAATATTTCAGGGAGTAACAACTCTTTTCCCAGTAACATTAATCATGTAGAAGATCCCGACGGCTTGGATATGTGGTGTGGGTCTTTCGATGGCCGAGAAAAAGAAATGGTTGAAAGGTTAAAAGAAATCCTTTGATTTTTTTTGGGGGGGCTTATCATGTTTTTTGACAAGGAGTGGATAGAAAATTTAATAGAATTACAGAAAAAATCCCAGGAGCTTTCCGGCGGTGTTACTTGGCCCAAGGAATATATGGACGTGATTATGCAGGCTATACAAAATAACTCAAAAAATCCCGGTTTCTTTAAAGCACCGGATTATTCCAGTGAATTTGATAATTTATGGAATATAGGAGTTCAATCGGCCTATGAGGATATCTACGAACCAAAAATCAATATTACCGAAACCCCTAAAGCTATTCTCGTTAAAGCGGCTATCCCTGGCATTAAAGATAAAAAAGAAATTTCTGTTAAAATATATGGCAATATCGTAAATATTAGCGGTAAGATAAGAAAAAACCCGGAACGAAAAGATCCGAGCATTTCTCCTTTTAACCGGAACATTCCACTGCCGGCTGAAGTAGATACGAAAAAGTCTACAGCTAAATATTGGGACGGAATACTGACTCTGTACCTACCTAAAGCTACTGAGGCTAAAGCACAACAAATCGAAATCAACTTTTCTTGATTTATGTTTTAAGGGAATTGAGGGATTTAAATGACTATATCAATTCTTTTTAATGCTATAAATGTGCTCAACATGCAAACAAATTCAGTTGTAACGATAGGTGAAAATGCACAGACCGGTTGGGACTCACACGGCAAATCTAATATCGGCAATGGCTCTTTTCTCGGTGTTAGCCTGAATTCAGCCAACTTGGTCACAATAATCGACCCTGATATCATTGATGCTCCTATTAATGATCAGGATGTGAAACCCACTTGGCAAATACAGCAGGTATAAAGGGGAATTAGAATGCACGATAAGAAAAATGATATCCTGATCAACTTTGAAGGTCTGACCGTTACTTCTGTTGGGCCTTCCAGTGGTATATTTATAGGAAAAAATCGTGCTATTGGATGGAGTGCTCATAGTAAAAGTAATGTAGGTTTAGGTTCTGCCAGTGGTGAAGTTTCCCATAATATTAATATCGTATATGACAATGATCTGATTGATTCTCCCATTGATGACCGGGATTTGATTGTTGATAATGATGTATGTTTGACACCACAAGTGAATGAATCCACAGATATAAATTTTGATGATGTAAATGTAAATTCTCTGACTGACAATGCTATTATATCTGTGGGTAAAAATAAGCAAAGTGGCTGGGATGCCCATGGTAAAGCCAATACCGGTATTGGCCCTTATTTTGGTAACAGCTTCACTTCCGGTAATGTCAGCGTGATTGCTGATGATGACGTAGTTGATTCACCCATCAATGACCAGGATTTCAAACCGAATATATCCCAGAGGTGACAGGGTACGCCCTCCAGGCTCCCTATGCGTGACATATAAAAGTGCCTAAATC
>JAQWCA010000248.1 GCA_028706065.1 Tepidanaerobacteraceae bacterium | reverse complement strand
CGCAATTGATTAAAAAAGTAAATATACTAAAATCGAAAAACAGATAGTCTTAAATCACCGAAAGAGTTGAAATAAGGCGATCTGCTTTTTATGTTCAAAAAGATTTTAAACAAAGAAATAAATAGAATTACTATGAGTTTTGGTTAATGAGGATCAGACACAGAACAGCTGCTGCACACGGAAGCTGCCACACAGCACCATAAAAAGAGCCATCACTGACCTTGTAAAGATAAGACATCCTTGTAAGAAGCCGTGATGGCGTGAAAACGGCGATATTAGTAACCTAATGCCTGTGCACTCTGAAAAATCCTGCCTTTTCACCACTTCAAGCATCGGTAAAAATGACCTGATTTTGATGACGGTAGTCAATGTGACCATAAGGAGGGTACCGAGTAATCAAATATTAACCTTTACTTTTCTTTATATAAAGTTTCATCCTGCTTATAAGGTATACTGAGATTTAAGGCCGTTTCCGCTTTAGCAAGTTCCCTACCAAGATAGGCGGCATGGTCAAGACGGGAGAGTAACCCACGTTTTATAATTGTATTTGCGATATCTTCGGCACTTGCTCCTTTAATTACTTCGTTGATAACTCCTTTTTCTATATAGTGCTCACAAATAATAATTTTAGTTTTCCTATCTAAAAGTATCAGGAAGAAGCCTTCGGGGTCGTGAGTCCATTCCCGATTACTACGAGGTACCGACTCAACTACTTTTGGCATTTGCACTTTCGGTGGAAGGATTGGATCCATCCCTTTTGGTTTATCCATATATGCCTTAACAACTTCGGTAACCCTTGTAGTATCACGAGTCCCTATTTCGTTTATCACGGTTATATGCTTTAGGAATGATTCTATTTCGTCAGCAGTTATATTTTTAAGTACCGGGCGAGGCCCTATCGCACCAATAATACGATTTTCTTGATCTAATCCATTTTCTTTAAGAGATAAAATAGCCTGACCTGCCCGGTGGCCGCGAGATTCTTTACCACAGAGGATAAGGTATCCGATATTAGGGTTAGATGCTAAATTCCTTATCATACGCTCAATACCTAAGTTTTCAGTGGAGAGTGTACCAATAATGGCTGCATCTTCTAATAAGCCTGCTGCCTTTAATTCATTCGGGAGGTCTGTGTCTGATAAAGTACAAATAGCCATCGGAGCTTCAGAATTTCCAATGAGATAATCGCCTTCAACTAGAGGCCACTTAATCTAATGTCTTTGTCTTAGAAGGCTTTGGTGCACAGCAACCGCAGGATAATACTTTAGTTTTAGGTATCTCGGATGTATCATTACCTTTAAGCGATTCATTAAATCTGTTACATGGCTCTATGGGTAGACATTTCTCACACTCATAGCAGCCGTGGCGTTCCTTGTTTCCATCTAAAAGCCATTGTATTATTTCCTTCTGTGTATCTTTAGACTCTTGTGTTTCAATTTTTTGAAGGTCTTCATGTAATCCTTCTATAACATCTAAAAAACATTCACAAGAGGTACATTTTTTAACCTGTCTTACTTTATCAAGCTCTTGCCTAACTTTCTTAATATCCTTGTCAATATTGGTCATGTTTTTATTATAATTCATGAGTTCTTCCATAATTATCTTGCCCCTTTCTTAAATTTTGGTTTTAATAGTCGCACCCCGTTAGCTATTATTACAAGAGCACTTCCCTCATTGAGTATCAGTCCTGTCGTTAATGGCATCCATCCAAGTAGTGCGGTAGCCACCAAGAAGACTACTACAGCTAATGAGAATGTAATGTTTTGGCGTATTGTAGAAACTGTCTTTCTGCTGATTTCAATCATATATTATAGTGTCCCCCTTGTCAAGACAAATTTTTAAAATTCGTAATGAACCAAAATATTACAATTTTAGGGTTAACCGTCCACCTCAAGCATGTTATTCTAGTAAATTTCTGTCGGGTTTACTTGGAGCAGGGCTGTGTTAGCCTACTCTGGCAAGCAGGTGATAGCATCACCTTTTTCGCTGCTTAGAAACACAGCACTGGAGGCTCCACGTCAACCCATCAGACATAAATTTACGGAGCTATGCGGCCTTAACTGACGCGCACTTGCCATTATTGAAAACATCGTAGGGAACCTGGTAACCATGGCTCTGATGCGGCCGTTCATGATTGTATTCAATAACATAACCGGCAATCCCGGCTCTCAGCTTCCTGGGCGTTTCTAATTCATTGGTGTAAATATATTCTGTTTTCAGGCTACGAAACCAGCGCTCAATAATGACGTTGTCAACCCAACGGGCTTTCCCGTCCATGCTTTGCTTGATGTGATTGTTTTTAAGGTAATCGGTATACTCTACACTGGTAAATTGGCTTCCCTGATCGGAGTTGATAATCTCAGGTTTTCCATATTTTCCAATGGCGGAGGTGACCGCATCCAGAACAGGGGCCGTATCAAGGGTATCGGAAAGAGCCCAACCCACAATGTAGCGGCTGTACCAATCAATTACTGCTGTCATGTACATATGGCTTCTTCCCATTTTGATGTATGTAATATCGACCGCCCAAACCTGGTTTGATCTTGCAATCACTAGATTTCGCAGTAGGTAAGGATATACTTTGTGCTTTTGATTACGCTTAGACAAATTCGGCTTCGGATAAACTGCATAAATACCCATTTCATCCATGCAGCGTTTGATAAGCCTTCGGCCGGCTTCGATCCCATCCTCGATATTAAGCTTTATCCTTAGCTTTCTGACTCCCATATATGGCATTTTGGTGTGCCAGTAATCCAGCCGCTCCTTTACCTTGTTCTCGTGTTTCAGGTCTTTTTCCACCGGAACGTAATATATGCTGGTTCGGTTGACACCCAGAAGCTCGCTTTGCCTGGTTACGCTAAGTTTAGAATGGACGCTTAGTAAACCTCTTTTCGTAATCAGGTCCAAGCATTTCTGCAGATTTTTTTTTAAGCCAGTCAACTTCAATTGTAAGTTGTCCGACTTTAGCTAACAGATCATTTCGATCCTGTTCCAGTTCTTTTTCATTGGCTTTGCTTTCTCTTGCATCACGGCTTTCGGAGAAGACTTTAACTGCATTTCCAAGAAATTCCTTTTTCCAGTTGCGCAGTTGATTTGGACTAAGTTCATGATCAGCAGCAATTTCGCTGATGGTTTTCTCCTCACGGAGCATTTCCAATACAATTTTGGTTTTAAATTCAGGGCTAAATTGTCTTCGCTTCATATCTATTTGAACCTCTTGCTTTCTGGCAGTATTTACTGCCTTTATTATAGCAGATTCACTTAGATTTTAAAAACTTTGTCTGAATCTATGGGTACATTATAAAGGGAGGAACAAATTGACAAGTAAGGCGTCTAAATAATCTATAGGGGTTATACATAAACATAAATCTAACGGGAGGTGCTTAACTTGAAAAAATTATGCTGTTTTATTGCGATTGCGGTGTTGATC
>JAQWCA010000247.1 GCA_028706065.1 Tepidanaerobacteraceae bacterium | reverse complement strand
TAACCATTTCAGGATAACTTACCCAATATGGACTAGGAATTAGAACCTTGTCACCGGGGTCTATCAGGCAGTATAAAGCATTATATAGGGATTGTTTTGCACCATTAGAAACAGTTATTTGGTCATGAGTATACAAAACATCAGTCTCTGCTTTAAGGTATTTCGCTATGGCTATCTTGAGCTCTTTTATACCACCTACTGGGGTGTATTTAGTAAAGCCTTGATTAATAGCTGATATAGCTGCTGATTTAATATATTCTGGTGTGTCAAAGTCAGGCTCACCAGCTCCGAATCCTATTATATCATGGCCTTCTTTTTTCATTTGTTTTGCTCTTGCATCCACAGCTAATGTTAGTGATGAATTGATACCTTGAGCATTTTGTGAAATAAACAATGTTTATTACCTCCTTTTTTAGTCTAACAATTCAGTGGTATTTTTCTTTATATTCTCCATAAAATCAATTATTCCTTCATTACAATAAAAAAGAAAAAGAGGGGAAACCCCACTAATTTAATATATATATTTTATAATTTTTGAAAGAATTTGTTCACGCACTTTGTCAGTAACTCCAAAGTTCATTTTAGATGCATAAATAGTTTCAAGCTCATTACGGGTTTTTTTAACGTTTTGTAATGTTTTTATAGCCATATTAAATAATTCCCATGAAATAGAATTGTTATATTCTATAAATGTTTCAAGGTTATTTAACTTGGAAATGTTCAAGACAGAATTCATATCTATTGTTTCATCGTCTTTTCGAATATTTGATAGTAAATGAGGTTTTATAGAAGTGATAAAGCCAACATTTATTTCCTTAATTATAATATGTTCAATTTTCTCTGGATTCATTGAGCAATGAAATACATCTACATTGAGGCCTTTACTAATAGCTTGATCCATGACTCTTTGCAATAAAGTAGACTTTCCTGTGCCTGGGTATCCAGATATGATAAAACGTCGATTAATATCATTGAATAAGCTGTCTAAAAAATTGATTGGGCCTTCAGGGGTAATTCCACTGGCAAACATATGTCTTTGAAAGGATATTTTATTATTCCTTTCTACATCTTTAAAAACCGTGTATAATATATCGTCAGTTTTGGTCTCGGCTAAACGAAAATCGACAACACCACTGTAGATGTCTTCAAGATCGTCGAAAATCAACCTAGATGTTTTTAAATACTTATAGACTCTTTTGTAAAGTTGGCTTACCTTTTCCTGTAAAACAAAGATTTGTTCTTTGTTTTTTTGAAGACCGGTTTCATCCCAGAATTCACCAAAATTTATTATTTCATCAACACAGCCAGGAAATTTTGGATCTATTATATGAGGAGCTGTCCCATCAACTACAGCTATATTGTAGTCCTTAACTATTAAACCATCTAAGGAATTGCTATCAGCGGTACAGTGAAGTAATTCAATATCCAAACCTCTTTGAGTCAATTCCTTGGTTATTTTTCTTATCATAGTTGATTTGCCAACTCCTGGCCCCCCTTTAATGATTATTATTCTCCGAGCCTTTTTCCATGGTAGAATATGATTAAAAAATGAATAATATCCATCAGGAGTATTATTGCCAGGAAAATATCTGATTACATTTCCTTCTCCCATAATGCATTCCCTCCAAAATATAATATATTATTATAATATACGTTGAGGGAATCACATTGGTGCCAGTTTCAAGTTTCATAAATTGAAATAATTGCCTTATCTTTATTTTTAGAAATACCTATTATAATCTGCTTATTTTTTAAGTTTTTATTCAAGAAGTCTACTAGTTTATACAACTCGTCATTATATACTATTTCCTTTTTTGCAATTAGTTCTAATTTACCTGCACTCATTTGCTATACCTTCCTATTTTATACTTTTAAATTCCACTTTTTTATAGTATCAATGAGGTCATATTTTGTCAAATCGAAAAGTATGGGTGTAACTGAAATATAATTGTTTTTAATGGCCCAGACATCAGAATCGTTATCAGAGATATTTTCAATTAATTCACCAGCTAACCAGTAATAAATCCTACCCCTAGGGTCCATACGGCGATCAAAGCTGTTTTCATATCTCATGGTGCCTAGATGAGTAATTCTAACACCTTTTATATCGTCGGCATTTACTAATGGTATATTAACATTTAACAAGGAATCTTTAGGAAACACATAATCTGATATTTGAAGGCATAATTTTTTTGCATATATAGCGGCATTTTTGAAATAGGCATTGTTATTACCGGCTATAGATAATGCCATAGATGGAACTCCTGAAAGAGCCGCCTCAATTGCAGCCGAAACGGTACCTGAATATATAATATCTGTACCTAAATTAGCACCACGATTAATTCCTGACAAGACTAGATCTGGGGTTATATCAAGTAAAGCTTCCAGCCCTAATTTTATGCAATCGGAAGGTGTTCCATTTACCATCCATCCGGAAGCCTTACAATTAGGAATTTTAACTTTTTCTACACGAAGAGGTTTATGCATAGTTATAGCATGACCAGTAGCACTTCGTTCACGGTCAGGAGCTATGACAGTGACTTCAGCAATTTCTGAAACCTCTTGTGCCAATGTAATTAAACCTTCTGAATGAATTCCGTCATCATTGGTAATAAGGATTTTCAAATGCTACACTCCCTCGTATTAAGCAATAACCAGGGATTTGTTGAAGCTATCTACTGCCGCCTCGTAATTGCCAAGTTGTTCGAAACAAATTCCTTTCAAAGCATAAAAATCGTTGCTTTTACTATTCTTATCTTTGATGTTAGTAAGGCAGGCAAGAGCTTCACTATACATACCCTTTTTTACTAAACAATATGCCTTATTATACATCAGTATATCATAGTTGCTCTTATCTAAAACTAATAATTTGTTAAAAAGATTTAACGCATCATCGTATTTTTTAAGAGCAGTAAGACATAAAGCTTTATTATTTAGTAATATTATATCATCTTTTAGGATTTTTTCCGCATCATTTAAACATTCTAGAGCATTATTATAATGCCCATCTTTATATAAGCAGTAACCTTTATTAATGAGCAAATCGGGATTGATAGGATCCATTTTTAAGCCTATATTGCAATATTTCAATGCCTCATCATATTTACCACATGCAGCCATACATGATGCATAGTTATTTATAACAATAATATTATAAGGCATTTTACTTAATATATCTTTATAAATATTACCAGCTTTTTTATAATTTCCCATTTTACTAAATGCTAAAGCTAAATTTAACATTACCGTGTTATCACTTGGTGATAACTTTAAGCATTCTTGAAAACACAGTTGCGCTTCTTCCAGTTTTTCCATTGCTATTAAACATAGACCTTTTTTGTTCAATATTTTTACTAAATCATTTTGCTTTGCCAGTAATGCTGATTTGTTAAAGAAGCCTAATGCTTCATCATGACGATTGCCTTTTAATA
>JAQWCA010000246.1 GCA_028706065.1 Tepidanaerobacteraceae bacterium | reverse complement strand
AGGTGAATATTAAGGCATATTTGATGTGGAGGAATTAATGATCCTATGGGGTAAGAAACCTAAACATTTATTTAGGACAGATGAGGCAGCAGTTAGAAGGAAATATGGATTAGTTGATTCAGGATAGTATTTAACTAAATGGGCTGTATACATTAGTTTTTCGTAATGAGCTAAACAAGTAATTTTTGGCATGGAAAAAGTTACTTGTAAAATGTGGGAGCAGTATGCCTGTTTTTATTACCAATATATACCAATATAATTCTAGATATGCTAATGGTTTTATACATACCTTTTTTTGGTGAATTTCAAAAAACGTTTGTATAAAAAACTGTCTTTAAATTTTCAAATCTTGCTGTAATCAATATTTCATCAATACATTTTTCCACGTAATTACAAATGACATTTCTTATAGTGAAATTCGAAAATCAATAAAACAGGAGTTGAAAATCTATCCCCTTTATGATAAAATAAAAGTAAATTTAAGGATTGGAGCTGAAAGAATGAAGAATTTTTCTTGCTAATAGTTAAGGCATAACAAAAACTTGTAAAAACGGTTTTAGAAGCCGCTTGTTTGTTGTGCCTGTATGCAAGAAAGTTCACATTCTTTTTAGCCAATATACGGATTGCTATATTTTATGGCATTTCTTTGCTGTTTTTCATTGGTTGCGAGAGAAAACTTTCTTGCAACCAATTTTTATTGCAGGAGGGAAAATAAATGTCACAAATAAGCATTTCTAATCTTACATTTGCCTATGATGGCAGCTATGATAATATCTTTGAAGATGTAAGCTTTCAAATTGATACCGATTGGAAGTTGGGATTTATAGGAAGGAACGGCAGAGGGAAAACAACCTTTTTAAATCTTCTGCTAGGCAAATATGAATACCAAGGAACAATATCACATTCAACTCACTTTACCTATTTTCCGTTTACGGTAAAAGATGATACTTTAGACACATTAAATATTATTGAAGAAGTATATCCTGATTATGTTTACTGGGAACTTTTGCGTGAATTATCACTTTTGGAGGTGGATGATTCTGTTTTATATCGCCCCTTCCATACTCTATCCAACGGCGAACAAACAAAGGTGTTATTGGCTGCGCTATTTCTAAAAGAAAACAGTTTTCTTTTGATAGATGAGCCTACAAACCATCTTGATATACGGGGCAGGGAGCTTGTTGCAGGGTATCTAAATAGTAAAAAAGGGTTTATATTAGTTTCCCATGACCGAAAATTTTTAGATGGTTGTATTGACCATGTTTTGTCTATCAACAAAACGAATATCGAGGTGGTGCAAGGTAATTTTTCCTCATGGTTGATGGATAAAGAGCGGCAAGATAACTTTGAACTTTTAGAAAACAGAAAGTTGAAAAGTGAAATAAAGCATTTTGAAAAAACCTCCAAAGAAAAGGCAGTTTGGTCGAACAAGGTTGAGAGAACAAAATACGATACGAAAAATTCAGGTAGTAAGCCGGACAGAGGGTATATCGGTCATAAGGCGGCAAAAATGATGAAACGGTCAAAGGTGTTGGATGCACGCAGACAAAAGGCAGTGCAGGAAAAATCAAAGCTCCTTAAAAACATCGAAAGTGCCGAAAGTCTTAAAATTAGTCAGCTTGATTATCATGCAAAACAGCTTGTTGCTTTTTATGATGTTTCTATATCTTATGGCAAAAACACCGTTTGCCAAAATGTTTCCTTTGCTATTGAAAAGGGCGACAGAATTGCATTGCAAGGCAAAAATGGTTCGGGCAAGTCAAGTATTATTAAGTTAATATGCGGTGAAAATATCTCGTATAGCGGAGATGTGCAAATTGGAAGTGGTTTAAAAATATCCTATGTTTCACAGGATACTTCATTTTTAAGCGGAAACCTATCAGATTTTGCAATGGAACATGATATTGATGAGAGCCTATTTAAAGCTATTTTAAGAAAACTTGATTTTTCACGGGAGCAATTCGCCAAGGACATTTCTGATTTTAGCGGCGGACAAAAGAAAAAGATTTTAATTGCAAAAAGCCTTTGTGAAAAGGCGCATTTGCATATTTGGGATGAACCGCTTAATTTTATTGATGTCATATCCCGTATGCAAATCGAGGAATTGTTACTTGAATTTAAGCCTACTATTTTATTTGTTGAACATGATAATGCCTTTTGTGAAAATATTGCAACGAAAACAGTTAGGTTGTAGGATTTATCATTTCATCATATGAAATGACGATGGAAACCAATGATTGAGTAACTGGTAATATTATGATATAATTTTTTATGAAGCTAAACAGGAATTTATGGAGGGTTTTTATGAAGAAAAAGCTACCGATTATCCTATCTGTGTGCTTGTTTATCACTACAGTTGTTTTCTTTGGTTTATGGCAGAGGGAAAAGCAAGCTCAGGAGGATCTTATAAATTTATGCAGGGCAAGTGCCGCATCAGCCGTAACATCCTTTTCCGAATTTAAGGAGTTTGGCCATGAAAGCAGCTACTGGGCAGGGGTATCTGATTTTCGTGTATTTCAGCAGGCATATTATTTCTTGGTAGAGGGAACAAATGACGTTGCCAATTATACCTTTTGTAATGATGTGTATGGGCATCTGCTACTCTCTCCTATGATTTCGCAAAATAATATCGATGAAGTAATTTCTGTTATGAAGGTAGTGGCAAATGATCTAACCGATCCTAATGGCATTAGGCAGATGGCAGATTTAAGAAACAATATGCAAGAGCAAATGGATTAGATCAACCAGTATTAAAACAAAACTTGGAAGCAGGTGTTTTAATTGAAAAGGATTCTATACTACATACCTTTCATAGCTTTTGGACTTTTTTATGCTCTGATATTATTTAGTGGAGCTAATTCTATTTCTTCCATTGTATGGCTTTGGTTGGCTTTGTTTTTAGCAAGCGGTATTCTAATGGGAAGAAATATATCATGGGGTGCAATATTTGGAATGTTGCCTGCCATCCATCTCATTTATATGGGAACTAAGGATACGGGACAAATTATCAATGAAACGCCAATAGGGATTATGGTTTTCATTTTTTATGCAGTATGTTTTTATATTTGTAGAAAGTCCAAAAAATAATTTTAATATGATTGTATGATAAAGATAAATAGGAATTTATAGTGTAGTTTGAAATTGCTGATTAGTTGCAACACATAAGTATAAAGCAATTGACAAATAAATCGTGCTATGGTAATCTATATACATAGATTATATATGTATTGGAGTGATACCTTTGAAAATTAACAAAGGCCTTATGAAGGGCAGCACAACTATTCTTGTTCTTTCTCTTTTGGAAAACAAGGATATGTATGGTTATCAAATTACACAGGTACTAAAGCAAAAGTCAGAGAATGTTTTTGAATTGAAGGAGGGTACTTTATACCCATTGCTTCACGGGCTGGAAAATGATAATGCGGTTGAATCCTATTG